>CAZNZI010000545.1:0-4085 GCA_964577475.1 uncultured Rhodospirillaceae bacterium | reverse complement strand
GATTGCCGCCAGCGCCGATCGCAAGGGCTGACGCCCCCAATAGCCATATCTTCCTCATGTGACCCCTTCTCTTTTGTCGAGTGACGCAGATAAGTCACACTGAGGCTAAGCAGTGACAGGGGGGCGGACGATGAAATTGGGCTTTAGTTGAGTAAAGTTTCGCATGTCGAAGTCTAAAATGATTTTTAGAGCATGCCGGGCGCTTCTCACAATCTGGGTGCATTCAAGATGAAACCGATGTTGCGTATGCTGAGCAGCATCTCCGGATTGCCGACGCCACCGATCTTGCGGCGCAGCTTGCCGATGTGGACGTCGACCAACCGGGTTTCCGGGATCGTGTGATAGTCCCATAGGTCTTCGAGCAGCATCTTCCGCGTTACGATTTGCCCCGGCCGTCGCATGAAGTACTCGAGAACTTTGAATTCGCGGGGAAGCAGATCGACTTCGCGCCCCGCCTCCCAAACGCGACGTTGAACCAAATCCATTTTCAATGAACCGACTTGCAACAGCATGGACCGGTTCATGGACGAGCGCCGGAGCAATGCCTCGATGCGCGCGGTGAGCTCGTCAACCGAGAATGGCTTTGCCAGATAATCGTCGCCGCCGGCTTTAAGGCCGATAATTCGATCGTCAACACCGTCGAGAGCGCTCAGAATCAGAACGGGTTGCATCATCGACTCGCGCCGTAGGAGCCTCAGTAGGGCGAGGCCATCTTCTTCGCCGAGGACCCGATCAAGAATCAGGACATCGAACGCGCTGCCTCTCGCCTTGGTGAGTCCTTCCGACGTGGTCGCTGCATGGGTGATCCGGTAACCGCGGGCGCCGAGATCCTTCGAGACGGAGAAAGAAAGATCGCGATCATCGTCAATCAGAAGGACCGACGTTGATTGGGCGACCGGAATCGATCTGTCGTCTGACGGCTTCGATTGCGGACTACTACCTTCGATTCGTTCCATCGCGCCCTCATAAATCAGAGCCGCGAAGGCTTTATGGGTGATCACGCGCCGCCCGATCCACTAAAGCGTAATTTAATAGAACCGGTGGGGTGCCGTAGATACATCCACTGGGCAAGTCTAGGCCGCTCTTGGAGGCTGGCTGATCGCGCGCCGTCGGCATGGAGAACGACAGTGAAATCGCGTAGCTCAAAACTGCTACTGGCTGGCGGCTTGGGTATGGCAATCGCGGCCGGTGCGGTGGTCATTTTCAGTCCCCGCGCATTTACCGCAACCGAACCTCTGCGGGTGAATGCCACACCAAGCGAACTGCCCGTCGTTGCGGTCAGCCGCGTGACGCGGCGCGACCTGTCGCGCAATGTAAATCTGGTTGCGGAGTTGGCGCCGTATCAGGCCGACGACGTCTACGCGAAAGTCTCGGGTTATCTGAAGACGATCACCGTCGATTACGGCGACCATGTCAAAGCGGGGCAGGTGATCGCGACGCTTGAGCTGCCGGAGGAGGAAGCCGATCTTGCGCGGCTAGAGGCGGCCTATCGCATCGCCAAGCTCGACTACGACCGTATCGAGAAAGTGACCCAGAAGACGCCAGGCTTGTTGGCGCAAGCCGAAGTCGACAAGGCACAGGCGGCCTATGAGATGGCTAAAGCCAATATAGATCACGCCAATGCGCTTCTGGCCTATTCCACCATCCGCGCGCCGTTCGACGGCATCGTCGTGAAGCGATTTGTCGATCCGGGTGCGCTCATTCAGGTCGGAACCAATTCAGCGACCCAGGCGATTCCCCTGGTGAAGATTTCCGACAATTACCGCCTGCGCCTTGTGTTCCAGACGCCCGAGTCGATCGCCGGTCAAGTGGCCCCGGGCACCCCCGTCACGGTCAAGATTCAATCGACGGGCGAAACTCTTTCTACCAAGGTCGCCCGGATGTCGGATGTGGTGACGCCCGATACGCGGACGATGCATACGGAAGTCGATATTCCCAATGCCGACCTCCATCTCAAGCCCGGCCTCTATGCCACCGCGGACATCAGTCTCGATACGCGAGATCACGTCCTGACCGTTCCGGTCGCAGCGATCACCGGCGGCGCCAAACCCCATGTCTGGGCGGTCGACGGGAAGGGCGGCCTCGAGGAGGTGGCGGTTACCACCGGGATCGAGGGGCCGAATTGGGTCGAGATCACGAGCGGTTTGCACGACGGCGACATGGTTCTGGTGACCCACGATCCGAGTCTCATCGCCGGAACCAAGGTCACACCGAAAGTGGTCGACGGTACCCCGGCCTAATTCATCACCTGAATGTCCCGCTTCGCGCTTCGCTTTCCCTATCTGATCGTCGTCTGTTGCCTGATCGTCTGTGTCATGGGCCTCAACAGCCTGACACGGATGGCGGTCGATCTCTTCCCGCCGATCAAGATTCCGGTGGTCGTGGTCGCTACCTTCTATTCGGGGATGCCGGCCGAAGAGATCGAGAATGACATCACCGGGCGCTTCGAGCGCTTCTTCACCTTGGGCAGCGGCATCGAGCATATCGAGTCGAAGTCGCTGCCGGGCGTCAGTCTGATCAAGATCTACTTCCAGCCCGGCACCGATCCCAATGCGGCGGTGACGACGATCTCGAACCTGGCGATGGCCGATCTGCGTCGACTGCCGCCCGGAACCTTGCCGCCGGTGGTCCTGAAATTCGATGCATCGAGCCTGCCGGTCTGCTTGATCACGCTGAAGGCGGAAGGCCTTAACGAAGCGGCGCTGCACGATCTCGGCCAATTCAATGTGCGTAACCAAGTCGCCAACGTCCCCGGCTCGTCGGTGCCGCCGCCCTTCGGGGGCAAATATCGGCAGATCATGGTGTACGTCGATCCGGCGAAGCTCGACGCCTATCACCTCAGTGCGATGGACGTGGTCAACACGGTCAACAAGTCAAACCTGATCTTGCCGGCGGGCGACGTGAAGGTGGGGCCGTTCGATTACAACCTCTTCACCAACAGCCAGATCGACCACATTTCCGAGATCAACCAGATCCCGCTGAAATCGGTCAATGGCTCGGTGGTGACGGTCGGCGATGTCGGCCAGGCGAAAGACGCGGCTCAAATCCAGACCAATATGGTGCGGGTTGACGGCCAGCCCTCGGTATATCTACCGATCTTGAAGCAGGGTGGCGATTCCAACACGATCGCCATCGTCGACGGCGTGCGGCATGCCGTCGCTGACCTGTTCGACGTGCCATCGCAGCTGGTAACCAAGGTGGTGTTCGACCAATCGGTCTTCGTCAAGAACGCGATCGACAACCTGATTCATGAAGGGGCGATCGGTATAGGGCTCACCAGCCTGATGATCCTGATCTTCCTTGCCAGCCTGCGGGCCACGGCCGGCTCATTCCTTTCGATTCCGCTTTCGGTGCTCGCCACATTCATCGTGCTTTCGATCGGCGGGCAGTCGATCAATTCGATGATCCTGGGCGGCTTGGCGCTAGCCTTTTCGCGCCTGATCGACAACTCGGTCGTCGTGCTGGAAAACATCTTTCGCCACATCGAGCACGGTGCCGATCCCAAGGAGGCAGCCGCCGAAGGAGGACGCGAGGTTGCCTTGCCGGTCCTGGCCGCCACCATCACCACGGCCATCGTCTTCTTCCCCGTGACCTTGTTGTTCGGCGTCAGCAAATACCTGTTCACGGCGCTGGCGACCTCGGTCGTCCTCTCGCTGTTCGCCTCCTATGTGGTTGCGATGACGGTGGTGCCGCTGTTTTGCGCCAAGTTCATCAAGCGGCACCACAATGTGTTGGAGACGACGCCGCAGGGCGAGAAGCCGGCCCATAAGCCGTCCTTCGGCGACCGCTTCAGCCATTGGTTCAACGGCGGTTTCGAGCGTGTGTTACGGGTCTACGATCACCTTGTAGGAATCGCGCTGCGAGCTCCAAGGGTGACTTTGCTCGCTCTCCTCGCCCTCTGCGCGGCGGCTGCCGTCACTTATCCGTTGATGGGGCTGGCGTATTTTCCACGGACCGATCCCGGCCAGTTCGTGATCTCGATCAAGGCACCCACAGGAACCCGGATCGAGTTGACGAACGATGACGTTGCCCAAGTCGAGGGCATCATCCGCCATATCGTCTCGCCGCATGATCTCGACATCATC
>CAZNZI010000544.1:0-4092 GCA_964577475.1 uncultured Rhodospirillaceae bacterium | reverse complement strand
AGAACGGCGGCTGGACCACGGCGACCAATCAGGTCGCGCCGCTCGGTGCGCCCGACTACAGCAACTACCTCACCAATATCGCCAACTCCGGGGCTGACGTTCTCATCAACGTCAACTGGGGTCACGATGCTGTGCTTTCGACCCAACAGGCACAGCAGTTTGGCATCCTGCCGAAGATGAAGCTGGTGATCCCCTATCAGACGCCGTTCCTTGCGAAGGAAGTCGGAGCCCAGGTCACGGCAGACGTATACGCCGCCACCGACTTCTGGTGGACGTTGGAAGACAAGTTCCCGCTGGCCAAGGAGTTCGTGGCCGAGTTCAATAAGAAGTACGGCTACCGCCCCGAGTGGACGGCCAACAACGGCTACATGCAGTTGGCCATCTGGGCCAACATGTGCGAAGAGGCCGGCAGCTTCTATCCGCCGGATGTCATCAAGGCCTATGAAGCCGGCAAGCCGTTCCAGTCGACCGTCGGCGAGGTCAAGTTCCGCGCTGCCGATCACCAACTGATCCGCCCGGTCGTCATCGTGAAGGGCAAGAAGCCGGGCGATATGAAGAACCCGGAAGACTTCTGGGAAGTTCTGGATGTCCTGCCGGGCGAACCCCTGATGCAGGCGCCGGATGCCTTCGGTTGCAAACTCGGCGACTATACCTGAGACTGTCGGGAACCGACGGAACGCGCCACAAGCCCGCAAGGGCTTAGCGTATAGCGGGCAGGCGGCTTCGGCCGCCTGCTTTGCGAATCCGCAGCGGCCGGGATGCGTCCCGCCCTTTTGACTCACGGCAGTACATGATCTCCTGGGCTAATTTCTACTCGCAGCTCTTCAACGGTCTTGCCTTGGGCGTGCTACTCGCGCTCATCAGCACCGGGCTGACGATCATCTACGGCACGCTCGGCGTGCTGAACCTGGCACATGGCGCCCTCTTCATGCTGGGCGGTTACGCGGGCTATGTCGCATTCGACGCCACCCACTCCTTTCTGATCGCGATCGTCGCCGGCGCGCTCTTCGTATTGATCGTCGGGATGGTGCTGGAAGCGACGCTGATCCGGCGCTTCTACAGCCGTCCGCCCGAGGACCAGATCCTGCTGACCTTCGGGCTCGGCATCGTCATCGTCGAACTGGTGCGGCTCGGCTTCGGCAGCCTGTCGAAGCAGGTGCCCCCGCCCTCTTGGGCGATGGGCGTCAGCCAGCTTGGCTTCATGATCTATCCGACCTACCGCCTGGCCGTCATGGGCATCTCGGCGATCACACTGCTGGCCCTTTATCTCGTCCTCTACCGCACGCGCATCGGCATGATGGTGCGCGCCGGTATCGAGGACGCAACCATGGTCAACATCCTCGGCATCAACATCTACCGCGTGTTCCTGGTCGTCTTCGGCATCGGCGCCATGGCCGCAGGCTATGCCGGCATCGTCGATGCGCCGGTGGCGTCGTTGACGCCCGATGTCGGCGACTCGATCCTGGTGCAGACCTTCGTTGTCGTCGTGATCGGCGGCGTCGGCTCGTTCTTCGGCGCTATCGTCGGGGGATTGCTGGCGGGCGAAATCCTCAGCCTGACCTCGATGTTCAACCCGGCCTATTCGGAAGTAATGCTGTTCGCGATCATGACCTTGGTCCTGGTCTTACGACCTCAGGGTCTCTTGGGCGTGCGAGGGCGTGAATGAAGTCCCTCTCCGTCCGTTGGCTACCCGAACTCGCGATCATCATCATTTTGGTGATCGCCCCGCTGGTCGCGCCGCTCGTCAATGCCAATGCCGATACCCTGGGCCGCATTCTGATCTGGGGCCTGTTCGGTCTCGGATTCGATCTGCTCTTCGGTTTCACCGGCCTTCTGTCCTTCGGCCAGTCGGCCTTCTACGGCACCGGCGGGTTTATCGCCGCCTATCTCCTGACCCATCACATCATCGGCAATGTGCTGCTGGGCCTCGTGATCGGTACGGTAGGCGCGGCAGCGATCGGCTTGGTCATCGGGTTGATCGCCCTGCGCCGCACCGGCATTTACTTCGCAATGATCACGGTGGCGATCGGTGAAGTGTTCTTCTTCCTCGAAAACCATCCCTTGTCGGCCTGGACCGGCGGCGAGAATGGACTCCCCGGCGTTCCCGCGCCGTCATTCGATCTCGGCTTCGTAGCGCTCAAGATCCATTCCGGCTGGACGATGTATGGCTTCATCGCCGTCGTCTATTTCCTCGGCTTGATCGTCGCGCGGCGCATTGCTTATTCCCCGGTTGGCCATATCCTGACAGCCATTCGCGACAATCCGCTGCGCGCGGCCGCGCTGGGTCATTCAATCCCGCGCTACAAACTGGCCGTGTTCGTCATCGCGGCGACCTATGGGGGGCTCGCCGGAGGATTGCTGGGTGTGCTCCAGGGCTTCATGCCGCCCGAAGCCTTCACCTTTGAGACATCGGGCCAACTCGTGATCCAGACCGTGATCGGTGGCGCCGGCACGCTATTCGGTGCGCTGGCCGGTGCGGCCATCTGGCTTTCGATGCAGGACTTCCTGCAATTCGGCCTGGGTCTTGGCGCGGCCTGGCGGCTGGGGCTGGGACTGATCTTCGTCGCGCTCATTATCATCCTGCGCCGCGGCGTCCTGCCGGCCATCGGCGATCTCCTGCGTCCGTGGTGGACCAGGACCTTCCCCCATTTCCAACGCGAAGCGATCGAAGCCAAGCCCGTGTCTCATGTTTCGGCGAAGCGGCTGCAGCGTACCGATGCCGTCGCCGAAGGTGCCCCGGTTCTCGAGACGCGCGCATTGACCAAATCCTACGGTGGTCTGGTCGCCAATAGCGACATCAGCATCAAGGTCACGCGCGGCGAAATGCGCGGCGTGATCGGTCCGAATGGCGCCGGCAAGAGCACCTTCTTCAAGATGCTGACCGGTGAAGTGGCACCGAGCACCGGCCAGGTCTTCTTTCAGGGCGGCGAGATCACCGGCCGGACTGCCACCGATATCTGCCAGGCGGGCCTGACGAAGAGCTATCAGATCAACCAGCTGTTTTCAAAATTGACCGTCCGCCAGAACCTGCTGATCTCGGCCCTGGCCGAAAGCCGCGGACGTTTCCAACTCGACTTGCTGCGGCGCATGGATGCCGTCCCCGGCCTAAAGGATGATGTGGACGCCACCCTCGAACTGATCGACCTCACGCGGCGGGCCGATGTGGCCGTAGCCGACCTTGCCTATGGCGAGAAGCGCCGCCTTGAGATCGGCCTGGCGCTCGCCACCTCGCCCAGCGTCCTGTTGCTGGACGAACCGCTGGCCGGAATGAGCCCGCAAGAGCGGGTGGATACCGTCAACCTGATCAAGAATATCCGCAAGGGCCGGACCGTGATCCTGGTCGAGCACGACATGGACGCGGTCTTCGATCTGGCTGAGCGCATCACGGTCCTGCATCAGGGCCGGGTGCTGGCGGAAGGCACGCCCGCTGAAATCCAGCGGAACAGCTTCGTTCAGGACGCCTATCTCGGGGGGCTGCACGCAGAATGAGCCTCCTCGAAGTCGAAGGACTCAACAGCTACTACGGCGACTCGCACATCCTGTTCGACGTGTCCCTGCGCGTCGAGGCGAACGAGGTCGTAGCCCTGCTCGGCCGCAACGGTGCGGGCAAGACCACCACGCTGCGCAGCCTGATGGGCGTGGTCAACCCGCGCTCGGGCTCGATCAAGCTGGCCGGTGAAACGATCAACGGCCTGCCGCCCTTCGCCATTGCCCGACGCGGCGTCCAGCTGGTGCCGGAAGAGCGGCGCATCTTCGGCAGTCTCAACGTCGAAGAGAATCTCCAGCTCGCGATGATTACGGCCAAAGACCCGTGGCCGCTGGAGCGTATCTACGAAACCTTTCCGCGCCTGGCAGAACGTCGCCGAAGCCGCGGCACCGATCTTTCGGGCGGCGAGCAACAGATGCTGGCCATTGCCCGCGCCCTGGTGCGGCAACCCAAGATCATGCTCCTCGACGAGCCCTTCGAAGGACTGGCCCCCATCATCGTGCGCGACCTGATGGACATATGCCGGAAGCTGGCATCGGAGGGACAAACTATCATCGTGGTCGAGCAGAACGTGCTCGCGGCGATGGCGATCGCCCACCGCGCTT
>CAZNZI010000543.1:0-3458 GCA_964577475.1 uncultured Rhodospirillaceae bacterium | reverse complement strand
AAGCTGGTGGACAAGGCGAAGAACTGACGCGCCTCTGCCGCGAATAAAAAATACGGTGATGCCCGGACCCAATCCGGGCATTACTTTTTTGGGGAACGAGAGCGCCATGACCAGCACGCCGTGGAACCGCATTTGCGTCGTCTATCTGTCCGGCATCGTCGCCGCCGTGCAGGTCGGTGTGGTCGCGCCGGTGGTGCCGCTGCTGCAACACGATCTGTCGCTCTCCCTGCCTTTCGTCAGCGCGATCCTCTCCTGCATCACGGGTGTCTCGGTCGTGCTGGGCACGGTGGCCGGCAATTGGACCAACCGTTTCGGCCTTACGCGCGCGATCGTCGCCGGCCTGATCATGATGGCGATCGCATCGGCGCTCTCGGCCTTGGTCGAGTCGGGCGGCGTGCTGCTGGCCATCCGCATCGTCATGGGGCTCGGCTATCTGATGACCGTGGTCGCCTGTCCGCCGCTGATCGCGCAGCTCGCCAATGACCGCGACCGATCCTTCGCGCTGGCACTCTGGGGTTCGTTCCTGCCGCTCGGCATCGCAGTGGCGCTGGGCGCCTCGGCGGCGCTGCTCGACGGTATCGGCTGGCGCGGCCTGTTCTGGGTCGATGCCGCCGCGACGGCGGTGACGGCCGTGATCTCCTTCGCCGTGCTGCGCGGCCTTGCGCCGCCGGCCGCAGCGAGTGCGTCGGATCTTTCGATCTGGGCCGTCTACCGGATGCGCAATCCGCTGCTGTTGATGATCGCGTTTGGCATCTTCGCGCTGGTCTTCATCGTCTTCGCCGGCGTCGAGCCCACCTATCTGATCGAAGCGCGCGGCATGAGCATCGATGGCGCCGGCCATACGATCGCGCTGACTACGCTGATCGCGATCCCGGGCTCGTTTATCGCCGGCTGGCTGATCCGCCGTGGCATGTCGCCGATGCGCCTGGCACAAATCGGTCTGATCATTCCCGCCATCCTCTCGGTCGCGATCTTCCTGCCCGACACGGCGCTGCCGGCCGTGATCATCTGCACCGCGCTCGCGATGGTCATCGGTGCGCTGATCCCTGCCGCCGTTTACGCGATGATCCCGCGCATCGAACCCGACCCGAAGAAGTTCGCGCCCATCAACGGGCTGCTGATGCAGATCGGCAGTTCGGGCACGCTTATCGGCCCGCCGCTCTTCGCCGGCTGGACGGAGGCCTTCGGTTGGACCCTGGCGCCGCTGCTGCTGATCCTGATCTCGGCCGCGGCCAGCCTCTGTCTGTTCACCATCCGCCGCGCGGTCGCCTAAACCTCAAAAGACGGCCCCAGCGCGCCAAGCTTTCGCCACGATGGTGTGGCATCTTCCCGCATGTCCTTCCTCCGGCTAGGGTGAGGATCCCGTCATGACCGCTGCTACGGCCAAATCAGACATGAACCTGTCCCGTCTTCTTCATTCCCGCGATTTCATCGCCGCGCTGTTTGCCGTGATGATCGCCATCGGCGGCGCCTATGCGGTGCACGCGACGCCCGAGGAAAACGCCGACGAAGACGAGGACACGGCCGAGTTCAAGGATACGGTCGTAACCGACATGAAGACGGTCGAGGGCATCCTGGCCGACACCAAAGCCGGCAGAAACGTGTCCGAGTTCCGCTTGGGCATGTTCTCGATGAGCCTGCTCAACACGCTGGCCGAGCGCGATCAAGAACTGGGGAACTATTTCCACAAAGACGGCCGGACGATGCAGTCCTATTTGACCGACCAGTTCCAGTATCACGACGGGGAAGAGATCGCGAAGATCACCGAGATGGCCCAGCAGCCGGCCAGCGCCAAAGTAAAACCCGGGGTACGGATGGCGGCCAAGGACACGCTGGAGGCGCTGCGGCATATCCCCGAAAGCAAGGACCCGCCCGAGAAGCAGGCCGAGTCGCGCAAGACACTGGCCGACACCCTGACCACCCTGAATGCCGATCTGGCCAAGGCGGCCAAGGAATAGACGCGAAACACGGGCCGCAACCCTTTCGATCTATTGGGGAATTTCACCCCCTCCGCACCCTTGACTCGCCTGGGGCGGCGCCCTAAGGTGCGCCCGCCTTGGGTTGCGCCACGGTGACGTGGCAGCCAGTCGGGGATCATGGGGAAGGCGGAACATGGCCGACGAATCCATGAATTCCGAGCCTCGCAACGAAGGTTCCCTGAGCGATCTGGACGCTCGCTTGCGCGCTGCGCGCGAACGCGAAGCGCGGTCTGCGGGAACCGACGGCGGCGGGGCTGGCAGTACGACTGCGGGTCTCGGTTTGGGCCTGCGGATTGGCGTCGAAATGGTTGCGGCGCTGGCTGTGGGGCTGGGGATCGGTTGGGGGCTCGATCACTGGATCGGGACGTGGCCGGTGTTCACGGTGGTGTTCTTCTTCCTGGGCTCTGCCGCGGGAGTTTTGAACGCCTACCGCGCGTCGGTTGGCGCGGACGACTCTGTGGGTTTTGGTGCCGCCATGCGGCGCCGTAAGAAGCGGGAATAGGTTCGGATGGCCGTCAATCCGGTTGAACAGTTCAAGATCGAGCCCTGGATTCCGATCAAGGTCGGCGGGGTCGATGTCTCCTTCACCAATTCGGCGTTCTTCATGGTCGTGGCCGCCCTCATCGTCGGGCTGTTGCTGACCCTGTCCGTGCGCCGCCGCGCCCTGGTTCCGGGCCGCTGGCAGTCGGTCGCCGAGCTGATGTACGAAGGCACGGCCGGCATGATCCGCGACACGGTCGGGTCCGAAGGCCGCAAATACTTCCCGTTCCTGTTCACGATGTTCATGTTCCTGCTGTTCGGGAACCTGATCGGTCTGATCCCCTACACCTTCACCTTCACCAGCCACATCATCGTGACGGTGGCCCTGGCGCTGGTGGTGTTCATCGGCGTGACGATCATCGGTTTCGCCAAGCACGGTCTCGGCTATCTGCACCTCTTCCTGCCGGAAGGCACGCCGATGGTGGCGGCGCCGCTCTTGATCGTGATCGAAATCCTCTCCTATTTCTCGCGTCCGCTCAGCCTCGCGATGCGACTGGCGATCAACATGCTGGTCGGTCACGTGCTGCTGCAGCTGCTCGCAAGCTTCGTGGTCGCGCTGGGTGTGCTCGGCATCGTGCCGATCGGCTTCATGGGCGCGATCTTCCTCCTCGAATTGTTGGTGGCCGTTCTTCAGGCGTATGTGTTCACGATCCTCTCGTGCATCTACCTGAACGACGCCATCCACATGCACTAACGACGATTTTTTCTTTCGGAAAGGGATAGCAATTATGGACGTGCAATCTGCAAAGATGATCGGTGCCGGTCTGGCCGCGATGGGCGTGATCGGCGCCGGTATCGGTATCGGCAATGTGTGGGGCTCGTGGATTTCGGCCGTGGCCCGCAATCCGGCCGCCCGCACTGTCGTGCAGACCAACACCTGGATCGGCTTCGCGCTGGTCGAAGCCGTCGCCCTGTACGCGCTGGCCATCGCCTTCCTGA
>CAZNZI010000542.1:0-8904 GCA_964577475.1 uncultured Rhodospirillaceae bacterium | reverse complement strand
GTCGTGGTGGACGAGGAGCAGCATTTCGGCGTGGCGCATAAGGAGCGGCTGAAGCAGCTCTGCGCCAACGTCCACGTATTGACCCTGACGGCAACGCCGATCCCGCGCACGCTGCAACTGGCGCTCTCCGGTGTGCGCGAGATGAGCGTGATCGCGACGCCGCCGGTCGATCGCCTGGCCGTGCGCACCTTCGTGCTGCCCTTCGACGGCGTGGTGATCCGCGAAGCGATCCTGCGCGAGAAGTATCGCGGCGGACAGTGCTTCTATGTCTGCCCGCGCGTGGCCGATCTCGACACCGAAGCGGCGAAGCTGCGCGAACTGGTCCCCGAGATCAAACTCGCCATCGCCCACGGCCAGATGACGCCCACCGCGCTCGAGGGCGTGATGAACGCCTTTGCCGAGGGCGCGTTCGACATGTTGCTCGCCACCAACATCATCGAGTCGGGGCTCGACATGCCCCGCGTCAACACGATCGTGATCCATCGCGCCGATATGTTCGGCCTCAGCCAGCTCTATCAGCTGCGCGGGCGCGTCGGGCGCGGCAAGCTGCGTGGCTATGCCTATCTCACCGTGCCGCCGCACCGGACTCTGGCGCAGACCTCCGAGCGCCGCCTCGAGGTGATGCAGACGCTCGATGGGCTGGGCGCCGGCTTCACGCTCGCCAGCCATGACCTCGACATCCGCGGCGCGGGCAACCTGCTGGGCGACGAACAGTCCGGCCATATCCGCGAGGTGGGCATCGAGCTCTATCAGCAGTTGCTGGAAGAGGCGGTGCTGGCCGCGCGCGACGAGAAAGAGGACACGTCAGCCGGCGACTGGTCGCCGCAGATCGCCATCGGCATGGCGGTGTTGATCCCCGATGGCTATGTGGCCGATCTGCCGGTGCGCCTCGCGCTCTACCGCCGCCTCGGCACGCTCACCAGCCGCGAGGAAGTGGAAGCCTTCGCCGTCGAACTGATCGACCGCTTCGGCCCGCTGCCCGACGAGGTGAAGAACCTGCTCGACACGGTAGCGATCAAGATCCTCTGCAAGGCGGCGGGCGTGGAGAAGGTGGACGCGGGGCCGAAGGGGGCGCTCATCAGCTTCCGCCAGAACACGTTTTCCAACCCGGCCGGGCTGGTGAAGTTCATCTCGACGCAGTTGGGCACCGTGAAACTGCGCCCCGATCACCGCCTCGTCATCCAACGCCCCTGGGACGACCCCGCGAAACGCCTCAAAGGCGTGACGGAATTGGTGGGGCAGCTGGCGGATGTGGCGCGAGGGTAAAGTAAGGTAGGTTATTCGATTCACTGGGGTGAGGGCACTATGAAGGGAGTCGCTGTATTGGCTGTCGCGGGTGTTGCCCTGCTAGTCGCAGGTTGCACACCGACTGGCGTCTACGAGATGCCCAACCTTGCACCCGATGCGAGTGCGACGGTCACGGGGTCGCGATACAAAATCGACGATCCCACCGTTCCCGATACGCGGATTTATGCCATCAAGGTCGATGGGTTGTTTACTTACAAAAGCAATCAATGGAATGACAAAACCATTATTGCGCCGGGAAAACACCTTTTGGAAATTGGCGTCTCACAGAAAAGTATGTTGGACGAAGCTTGGGGATTCGGAGCGTTCACGCTGACATTCGAAGCGGGCAAAACATATTATCTGCGCGCGGAACCCATTACGCACACCGTGCATCGCTGCGCCGTCACCCAAACCTGGGTCGAAGCAGACAACGTGCCCGTGAGTGCAAAGGTGCCAGTGATGCTTGGGGCTTACAACGGAATGGAACTGCCGCTCGCGGGCGGCGGTTCAGTCAATATTCCCTCGACCAACACGTGCCCTTCGAACTAGCGGGTCGGAAAAACTCTAACTTTGACGCTGCCCTACTGCGGCCCGACCACGCATGTCGTGCCGTCCGCGATGTGGACCGAACTCTGCGCGTTGACGCCGCTGCGGAAATCGATGCGGCGGAGGTTGCCATATCCGTCGCGCCACAGCTTCACGTAGTCGAGGTGGTCCGCCTGCACGATGATCGAGCCGTTCTGGAAGCAGCGGATGCCGTAATAGGGCATGGATACGAGTTGCTGGATCGGGATCAACTGCTCCACGGCGTGATCCGCCCGGCTGGGTGCGCTGGCGACGAGTCCCGCGGCGGCCAGGATCGCCGCTCCGGCGATACGCGGCCAATGCCGCGCGGTTACTGGATCACCTGATTCCAATTCTTGACGAACTCCGGCGGCGAGATGTTGGTCGTGGTCAGCCGGCACTTACCCGGCTCGACCTTGTAGCTGGCTACCTCGTAATAGGCGATATAGAGACCCTGTTTGGCCACAAAAAGGCGCGTCGGATTGTGGACATCTTGAAAGATGAGGACGTAGCCGCCGTTCGGGAGCGCAAACTGCACCGTGTCCTTGGGCACGCTGATCGGGCTCTTCACATAGGGTAGCGCGATGTCCATCCGGATTTGATAATCGCCGTCCTGGCCGCACATGCGGTCGAAATTCGAATGCGCGGCCGACGCCTGAGACGACCAGGCGATACCGATCGCCGCCAATACCGTCATCAAGCGCATGCTCTGTTCCCCCAGGATTGAGCGGCAGTCCGTCAGTACTGACCATTCTGCTTTTCTTCTGCTGGCTCATCTGACCAGTCTCACGCTATTACGGTTCGGCTTCTTGATCGGGTCAACCCGAATTCAGTAACAGTTGAAACAGTCGGACTACTTGGCGGCCGAAGCGCCGCAGGACTATCCTGGTCCCGATCGACACGAGGACAATGAATGATGGCCGAAGCGGGTGCGCGGTTCACCGACGGGGCCGCCTATGAGTTATTCATGGGACCGTGGTCACGCGCCGCGGGCACGGTGATCGGCGCGGGGGGCTGGCCGTCGCGCCATCGCTGCCACATCGTCTGGTACGCCGCTTCGAGATGGTGGGTGAAGCGGCCGCAGTCGAAGAGCGGTGTCGCCAACCGGTTGTCGGCCAGCCGCCTTTTGATCTGCGCCAATCGATCGGGGTGAGTCGCCAGATCGATGGCCAGCGTGCGATAGGCATCCTCCGATCCGGCAATCAGTTCCGGCAGGCCGATCGCGTGAAGCAGGCTTGCCGCCACGCGCCCCGCGAAGCTTTCGCCCATCATGGTCAGCACCGGCAGCCCGGCCCACAGCGCGTCGCTGGCGGTGGTGTGGGCGTTATAGGGCAGCGTGTCGAGGAACAGGTCCGCCAAACGGTGCCGCGCCAGGTGATCGGCCGGCAGCATGCGCCCCGCGAACACCAGCCGGGCCGGATCGATACCGCGCGCCGCCGCTTCGCGGCGCAGATTGGCCGCGATCGTGTCGTCACCCAGCAGCCAGAGCACACTGCCCGGCACGGCCGACAGGATCGCCGTCCAAAGTCCGAAGATATGTGGCGTGATCTTCCAGGGATTGTTGAAGCAGCAGAAGACGAAGGCATTTTCGGGCAGGCCTGCGTCGCGTCGCGCAGGCGTTGCCGCTGCGATCTGCCGCCGCGAGTCGTTCGATTGATAGCACTCGGGCAACTGCACCCGCTGCTCGGTGTAGAAGATCTGCTGTTCGGGCGGCACGACGATCGGGTCGACGACGACATAGTCGATGAAGTCCGCGCCCATCGTGCCGGGATAGGCAAGCCAGTTCACCTGAATGGGCGCAGGACGATGCGCCAGGATGGCGGGGCGGCTGTGCTGCGTATGGCCTTTCACATCGATCAGGATATCCACGCCATCGCCCTGGATGCGTTCGGCCGCCGCGCGGTGGGACAGTGGCTGCAGGTCGATGAACTGGTCGAAGCCCTGGGTCAGACGGCGCCGTATGGCGCTGCCGTCGTCCGGCCCGAAGGAATAGCCGCGCACCTCGAAGCGGCCGCGGTCATGGCGCTCGAACAGCTCCGCGGTCAGATAGGCCGTCGCATGTTCATGGAAGTCGGCCGACAGATAGCCGAGACGGATTTTCCGGTCGCGGGAGGGCGGGCGATGGATGAAAGGCCGCCCCTCCGCGATCCGGGCGGCAAAGCGTTTGGCATTAGCCAGATGTTCGGCCGGAGAATCCGACAGGCTGATGAACACGAAGGGACTGACCACCTTGCCGCGCTCGGCGCATTGGCGGAGGCGTGCGATATCGGCCTCGAGACCATCCCAGTCGCACAGCATCTGCCGTACGCGAACCAGCGCGCCGAGCGCCTTCTCGTTGTCGGGCTCGAGTGCGACGGCCCGGCTGAGGCTTGCCTTCGCCGCCGGCCAGTCGTCCATCTGGCGCTGGGCGAGGCCCAGATTGTAGTGGGCGCTCACCATGTCGGGCCGGATCGAGAGCGCGCGATGATAGCTTTCCACGGCGGCGTGCAGCTTGCCCGAGTCGCGGAGGATATTGCCCATGTTGCGATGGGCTTCGGCGAGGTTGGGATTGAGCGCCAAGGCTTGCCGGCATGACGAAAGAGCCGCGCCGGTCTCGCCGAGACCGTGATGGAGCGCCGCGATATTGCTGTGGGCTTCGGCAAAATTGGGCTGGAGCGCGACGGCCTTGCGATAGCTTGCGAAAGCTTCGGCCTGCGCGCCCGTTTCATTGAGCGCGTTGCCGAGATTGTTGAGCGCCTCGGCGAAATCCGGCTTGAGCGCGAGGGCCTGACGGCATGCCGCGACGGCGTCGTCGATCGCGCCATCCTCGCGCAACGCATCGCCAAGATTGCAGAAGGCGTCGGCGAAACCGGGTTTCAGCGCGACAGCGCGGCGGTAGCTGGCTATGGCGTCCTTCAGCTTGCCGCCGCCGCGCTGGGCACGGCCAAGGTTGTAATGGATTTCCGCGACATTGGGATAAACCGCGGCGACGCGGCCGATCAGATCGATGGCTTCGGTGTGCCGGCCTTGCGCGGCGACGGCCAGGCCGAGCAGGTGCAAGGCATCGGGGTTGGACGTGTTCCGTGCCAATACGGCACGCAATTGCTGCTCGGCCTCGCGCAGCCTGCCGGCCTGGAAGTGCTGCAAGGCCGCGGCAAACTGCGCGGCGGTCTGGGCGTTTTCAGTCATCGGTGGAAGGTGCGGACCGGATACACGCCGCGTGGTATAGCACGCCGCCGGGGGGGGCGGGCTTCAGATGCTTCTCTTCTTGATCAAATCCCGCACGGTCTCGAGGTTGCTCTTGGCGCCGGCATTCCGCGGGCTGATGGCCAGCACGCGCTGATAGGCTTTCTCGGCCTCCTCGAACTTGTCCTGCTGCATGCGGATCAGGCCTTGGCCCGAGATCGCACCGATATGCTTCGGCTCGAGCTTCAGCGTCTTGTCGATGTCGGCCAGCGATTTGTCGTACTCGCCCATCAGGTAGTAGAGCGTTGCGCGGCGGTTCCAGCCCTCGGCGAAGTCGGGGCGCTTCTTGATGATTGCGTTGAAGGCGGCCAGCGCGGCCTGATAGTCCCGGCCCTGCATCGCTTCCGAACCGGCATCCATCAGCGCGTCGAGTTCCTTGTCGCCGCTCTCAAACCAGATCTTCCAGATATCGCTCTCGATCAGCGCAGCATCGCTCGGCGTCGGTGCGGATTTCAGCTTCTTGAAGAGACCGGGCAGCCGCTTGTCCTTCTGATCGGCCCAGGCCCGGCTGACGAGAGAGACGGGGCCCGGCGCGGCGACGGTCCAGATGCCGAGGGCGGTGGAGACGGCCAGAACGGCAAGCACGATCCGTTTCATCCCATCACCTTAGCATGAGCGGAGAGGGCCGGGCAGGGCAGGGCGGGGACGCCACAAGCTTCGCTCAAGGCGATCCAACCGATTGATTTCACAAGCATATGGCGTCGATATGCGCCCATTAACAATTGACTCGGAATAGAACCATTTAATTCCCATCCGTACGTGACAGCCCTCATAGTAAAACTGTTCTAAGTAATATACATTTGTTACGCGCAATCATTGGAGTGGGAGCATTTTTCATGCCTCCGTCACCTCAGGATTTGGCGAAGCAGAAGCAGGAAGCCGAGCGCCAGGCTGTTGAGCGGCTAAAAGCCGCGGTCGTTGCCCGTCTCGACGAGATGAAGGCGATGCCGCCCAGCGAAGCCGAGCGTGCCCACGAAGGCCTCAAGAACACCTGCACCGACAAACGCCTGCCCGGCGATTTCAAGAAGCAGTCGCTCGACCGGGCGCGCCTCTACGAATGTAACGCCAACATGCGGGCCGCCACCAAGGCGATGGAAGAAGCGGTCGACTACGCCTTGGCCGAGAAGCTGAAGGAGCGCAGCGCGCGGCTTGCGATGGGCCGGCAGTGGTATGCCAAGGCGCTGTCGCTGGGTGCGAACGATGAGTTCAAGAAGGCGACCCAGCGGCTGATCGACACGGCGATGATGACCGGCGGCGTCTACAAGCCGGGCCAGGCCACCCGCGCCAAGCCGGCCGACACCGCGCCGAAGAATCCGAACCAGGCCAAAATCTGATATCCACATCCACCCGTCGGGCGGCATCGCGCGCGATCGCGGTGCCGCGAAGGGATCGTCATGCTCAAACTCTATTGGAAAACGGGCTTCGTCGGCGCGCCTGACGCGCCGGTTTATCTCGCCTATGCGGATGAAGCCGGGCGCGACCGGCTGCAAACCATCGATGAAGCGGGCGCGTTTACGGTGGTGCAGGACGATTTCAGGCGCGGCAAACCGTTCGCGTTCGCGCCCACCGCCGGTTTGACGGATGCCATCGAGACGTGGCTCGCCAAACGGGGCGATGCGCCCGTCGTGGTGATGGTGCATGGCTACGAATACGACGCGAGCCTGCCCGACAGCGATCCGTTCGCATTGGTCTACGGGATTCACCAGCCGAACGGCGAGACCAAGCCGCCCAACAGTTGGTTGCCCCTGGTCGGCGAGACCGAAGAGGACGGCAGCCCCAAGAACGACCGGGCCATCGCCTTCGCCTGGGTATCCGAAGGCACGTTCGGCAAATTTGCCGAAGCGGGCTGGAACAGTTCCTACCAGTATGCCGTGTTCGATCTCGCGCCGCTGGCGGCGCGGGCTTTGGCGACGGTGCTCGGCATTCTCTGTACCCGGCAACCGAAAGCGGGGCATCGGCCGGTCCCGGTTCATATCCTGGCGCACAGTCTGGGCACGCGCACCGCGAGCCAGGCGATCGGGTTCCTGCGGCAAGCCGGCGTGGCTTTGGGCAATATCAAACGCGCCGTCCTGCTCGGTGGTGCCGAATATTGCGTCGACGCCCAAGCGAACCTGCTCGGTGCGGGTTTCGAGGTGTTCAACATCTGCAGCCAGATCGATGACGTTCTCAAGATCGGCGCCGAGGAGTTCGGCGATCCGGTCAGACCCAACAACGGGCCGACGGCGCGCGTGATCGGGCGCGAAGGGCTGAAGCCGGCTGACGGCTGGCTCGACATCCAGCTCGACCGGGCCGATATCGTGCATTGGCTGGCCGGTCTGGGCTTTCCCGATATGTCGGCCGCCACGCAGAATTCGGTTCATCCCCTGTCGTGGGTCAACCACTGGACCTACTATATGAATCCGGGCAATCGCACGTTCCTGGCGGCGCTGCTCGCCGACGATCCGCGGCCGATGGCGTGGTACAAGAACAATCCGGACCATCCCTGCACGTTCGGCGTGTCGGTCCCGTTCTATGGGCAGATCAGCGACGGCGTTCCGCCGACGCCACAGAAGTTCGAGCAGCGTCCCGGTCCGCAACCGCCGCCACAACGCGGCGGCCGGGGCGGGGGCGGGTGGAAACGGTAGAGATGGTCACGGCGGTGCCAACCGCTTCATCATCAGCACTTCATCGTAGAAGTGTCCGCCGCGTTCGAGAGCGTTCCTGTCGATGCCATAGCGCTCGAAGCCGAGCGCGGTGTAGAGGCTGAGCGCCGGTTCGTTGATGCTGTTCACCTTGAGATGCAGCGCGTCGTGCGCCCGGCGCGTATGCTCGATCACGGCCTCGACCAGACGGCGGCCGAGCCCCGTACCGCGCGCGCTGGACTGGACATAGACGGTCCACAGCACCGCTTTCCTCGCCGCGCTTTCGCGCTCGACATAGACCCCCGCCGTGCCGAGCAGCGCACCCTCGCGCAGCGCACCGAACACGGCCGAACCCTCCAGCCGCCCGGCGAAGAACTCGATGTGTTGATCCTGTTCATCCGCGAGCGTGGCGCCGAAGGCTTCGGGGTTACGCGCGAGCATTTCCAGCCGGATCGCGCGGTAGAGCGCGGCGTCGGCAGAAGTGAGGCGGCGGATGATGATGGGTGCGCTCATGACTAGGAGCCGCGTTGTCTGATATCCGCCCGACACTATTACGGTTCGTTCATCCAATCAGCGACTTTAAAGAGCTTCCCCAATTTGCCGAAACAGTCTTGCACCGCGGGCTCCTTATAGGCTTCTTCCGGAGACGCGGCCCACAGGCTGCCGAACATCGGCGGCGACTTGATATTGAGAGGCAGGACGCCATCGGAATACATCGGCGCGTAAGTAGGCAACAAGCCGATGCCGGCGCCGCCGCGGATGAGGAACCCCATCGCCGACGACCATTCGACCGCGATCGACCCGTGCCGTGACGCGGCGAGCGTGCCGTGCCAATCGGCCCATCCGTCATTGGAGAACCATTGATAAGCATGCATTGTAAGCAGGCGATGCTGCGTCAGGTCGCGGAACGTATCAGGCGCTTTCCGGTCGGCTCCGTAGGTTCCCGAGTACAACGGAACGAAACGGATATCCGCCAGTTTGCGGACACGGTCGCTGGCCGCCACGCGCGGTGAACCACCCGACGGAGTCCAGACCAGCGCTATATCGGCCCGTTCGGCCGAGTCGGGCGGCACCAGCCGGAGCGACGGCAGTTTGATGCCCGTGCGATGAGCCGCCTGACCCAGCGGCCCGATCGGCAAACCCTCTGCCGCCGGCGTGATCAGATAGCTGGCCACGCCCTCCGACATCCGCAGTACGACAACCCGGC
>CAZNZI010000541.1:0-4126 GCA_964577475.1 uncultured Rhodospirillaceae bacterium | reverse complement strand
CAACGCCAAGATCGTGCTGATGGATGAACCGACCGCCGCGATCAGCGTGCGGCAGGTGGCCGAAGTGCTCGAGTTGTTGCGCCGCCTGCGCGACCAGGGCATCGCCGTGATCCTGATCAGCCACCGCATGCCCGATGTCTTCGCGGTCGCCGACCGTGTGGCGGTCCTGCGCCGCGGCCGCAAGGTGGCGGACAAGTTCATCAAGGAGAGTTCCCCCGAGGAGGTGACCGGCCTGATCACGGGGGCGATCCATGTCGCCTGACACCGGATCGAAGGCCGGCACCGCCGATGTCAGCATCGAGTCGGTGCTGCATCTTCAGCACCACTCGTTGGCTCAGCGGCTGATGAACAGCCAGGCGTTCTGGGTCACGGTGGCGCTGATCCTGATCTGCATCATCATGAGCATCGCCGAGCCGCCGTTCCACAGCGAAGACAATTTCTACAACATCACCCGCAACTTCGCGCTTGTCGGCGTGATGGCGCTGGGCATGACCGTGGTCATCATCACCGGCGGCATCGATCTGTCGGTCGGTTCGATCATGGGCGTCGTGGCGGTCGTCAGCGGGTTGATGCTGCAGGAAGGCTATTCGTGGTGGATGACCATGATCGGCGCACTGGCCACCGGCGCCATCGTCGGCCTGATCAATGGCATCCTGATCGCCTATCTCAACCTGTCGTCCTTCGTTGTCACGTTGGGCATGCTGTCGGCTGCGCGTTCGGCCGCCGTCGTGCTCTCGGGCAACAAGATGCTCTACCAGTTCAAGGAAGGCGGACCCACCTTCAAGGCGTTCGGCGCCGGTGCCGTGCTCGGCATCGCCAATCCCGTCTGGTTCATGATCGTACTGACCATCGCGCTGGCGCTGGTCCTGCGCTACACCGCCTGGGGCCGCCACCTCTACGCGATCGGCGGCAACGAACAAGCGGCGACGCTGACCGGCGTCCCGGTGAAGCGGCTCAAGCTGCAGGCCTTCGTGGTCTGCGCGATGACGGCGGCGGTCTCGGGTATCCTCACGGTGGGCTGGGCCGGTTCGGCGATCAACGCCATGGGCACCGGCTACGAATTGCGCGCGATCGCCTCGGCTGTCATCGGCGGGGCGAATCTGATGGGCGGCGAAGGCGGCATGTTCGGCGCCTTCATCGGCTCGGCGCTGATCGAAGTGATCCGCAACTCGCTCCTGATGGCGGGTGTGGATTCCAACTGGCAAGGGCTCTTTGTCGGGCTCTTCATCGTTGCCGCGGTTCTTCTCGAAAAGATCCGCGGAAAACGGCGCGAATAGCCTCGAAGCAAAAAGGGGCATCGCGGGGAACAAAGGAAAACGGAATCAACCAGGGAGGAGCACAATGCTAAAGTACGTTGTTGCGTCAGCAGTTGTCCTCGGTGCGGTGGTTGCCGCGGCGAGCATTCCGACCAAAGCGGCGGACAAGGTCTATACCTTCGCCCTCGTTCCGAAGAACACCAACAATCCCTTCTTCGACCAGGCCCAGCTCGGCTGCCAGAAGGCCGAGAAGGAACTGGCCGGCAAGATCAAATGCCTCTATGTCGGCCCCGGCGAACACGGCGGCGGCGACGAAGAAGCGCAGATGGTCGCCGACCTGATCACCAAGAAGGTGGATGGCATCGGCGTCTCGCCCGCCAACGCTCCGGCCATGGCCGCGGCGCTGCAGGGTGCGAAGCCGGCGGGCATTCCGGTCCTGACCTGGGACTCGGACCTGCTCGACAAGGACAAGGGCCTGCGCGCCGCCTTCATCGGCACGCACAACTATGAAATCGGCGTCAACATCGCCAAGCGCGTGATGGAGATCAAGCCGAAGGGCGGCACGATCTGCATTCAGTCGGGTGGCGCGGCTGCGGCCAACCACAACGAACGCATGCAGGGCATCCGCGACACGCTGGCCGGCAAGGCGAGCAAGGAAGCCCCCGGCGAGAAGCTGACCGGCCAAAACGGCTGGAAGGAAGTCGATGGCTGCCCGCTCTACACCAACGACGACTTCGCGGTCGCCAACCAGCAGATGGAAGACATCCTCGGCAAGTATCCGGACCTGGATGCCTTCACGCCGACCGGTGGCTTTCCGCAGTTCCTGCCGGATGCCTATAAGAACGTCGTGTCGAAGTACAAGGACAAGGTCGCTTCGGGCAAGCTCGCGCTCGTCGTGGCCGATACCCTGTCGCTCCAGATCGATCTGATGAAGCAGGGCCTGTCCGCCGGACAGGTCGGCCAGCATCCGTTCGAAATGGGCTACAAGGTCATGTACGCCCTCTACGACATGAAGGAAGGCAAGCCGGCGCCGAAGGACCCGACCTATACGGGCCTCGACATCTGCACGCCGAAGAACGTCGATACCTGCATCGCGAAGTAAGCGCGATCTGATATCTGCCTTCAGGGGCCTCACCCATCAGGGTGAGGCCTTTTTTTGGGGGCTCGTCATTGCGAGCGAAGCGAAGCAATCCAGGGCCTCGCTGAAATCCTGGATTGCTTCGTCGCTTCGCTTCTCGCAATGACGGTCTAAGAGCCATGCGGCCACCAGGCGAGCACGCCATCGAGCACGAATTGTGCCGCAAAGGCGGCGAGCACCACGCCCAGTACACGGCCGATCACATTGGTCCCCGTGACGCCCAGTACCATGACGATCCGCGTCGCCAGGAACAGCGCGAGCAAGGTCAGCGCCAGCACCACCGCACCCGCCCCCACAAGCCCGCCGATCTCGGCCGGGCCGTGCGCGGCGCCCATCAGCAACACCACCGAGGTCAGCGCGCCGGGCCCGGCGATGAGCGGGAAGGCGAGCGGGAAGACGGCGATGTCGTCGCGATGGGCGGCCTCTTCGCGCTCGCCATAGGTGAGGCCGCGCACGCCGGATGGCTTGGCCAGTACCATCTCCGTCGCCAACAGGAACAGAAGAATGCCGCCGGCAATCCGAAGGGCGGCCAGCGAGACCCCGAGGGCGCGCAGCAGGAACTCGCCCCCGAAGGCGAAGGCCAGGAGGAGGACCCCGGCGATGATCACGCCCCGCTTGGCGCTTTCCCAGCGTTCGGCCGGCGTCCAGTCATGGGTCAACCCGGCAAAGATCGTGGCCGTGCCCACCGGATCGATGATCACGAACAGGGTGACGAAGTTGTAAATCAGACCGGTCGACATGCCACACCCCGGGTTATGCCGCGCCGCAGTGTAGCCGAATAGGGCTGTTAGACCAGGGGTCTGGCCGATTCATTCACATCCCAGCCACATAAACCTCGTCTATACTGTGACGGAACGGTGGCCGCGCTTTGGGGATGGCCGCCGGGCTTGGGGTCAAACATCCACGGGTCATTCCCATGAACGCGCTGTCACTGCCGTTTACCTGGCGTTACATCAGCCTGACCATTGCCGTTCTGGCGGCAATCCTGTTCGCGGCGCTCTCTTTTTTCTATCAGCCGCTGCTGATCGTCTTCGCGATCTTCGTGATCGTCTCCGCGGTCGGTTTCCACGATCTCTTGCAGAAGCGGCACAGTATTCTCCGCAGTTTCCCGCTCGCGGCACGCATGCGCTTCTTGCTCGAAGAGGTCCGCCCCGAAATCCGCCAATACTTTTTGGAGAGCGACACCGACGGCACGCCCTTCAATCGCGCCAAGCGCTCGATCGTCTATCAGCGCGCCAAGGGCCAACTTGATAAGCGGCCCTTCGGTACGCAGCTCGATGTCGGGGCCGGCACCTATGAATGGCTGAACCATTCGATCGCGCCCGCCGAGCCGAACAAGGAACCGTTCCGCATCACCATCGGCGGGCCGGACTGCACGCAGCCCTATTCGATGTCGGTGTTCAACGTCTCGGCGATGAGCTTCGGCGCGCTGTCCGCCAACGCGATCATGGCGCTCAACAAGGGCGCCAAGATGGGCGGCTTCGCGCACGATACGGGCGAAGGCGGTTTCAGCCCGTACCATAAGAAGAACGGCGGCGACATCATCTGGGAAATCGGCAGCGGCTATTTCGGCTGCCGCAACCCCGACGGCACTTTCTCCGCCGAGCGCTTCACCGAGACCGTTTCCGATCCGCAGATCAAGATGGTCGAGCTCAAGCTCAGCCAGGGCGCAAAGCCCGGCCACGGCGGGGTGCTGCCGGCGGCCAAGGTGAGCGCGGAGATTGCCGCGACG
>CAZNZI010000540.1:0-1722 GCA_964577475.1 uncultured Rhodospirillaceae bacterium | reverse complement strand
CATGGACGACCTTCTTCACCGCTTCCTGCTGCTTGTCGGTGAGCGGCGGCGGATCGTCGGCGCGGGCGCCGCTCGGGCCGAGGACGGCGAGCAGGGCGAGGAAGGCGGAAAGGATGAGGGCGAAACGCATCTGATACAGGCTCCACGGGCCGAACGGCCGGAACAGTCCGGCGGCATTGTGCGCTAAGCCCCGGCCAGGGGCAAGCGCGCTAAACCTTTGCCATAATGATGAAATTAATGGTTTTTCTTGGCCCGTTCGCGCTCTTGTTCGGCGGCGGCCTTGAGGTCTTCCATGCGCAGTTCGACCGGGCTGCCTTTCGGCAGGGATTTGCGTGCCCGGTCGGCATGGAAGATGGCTTCGGCGAACTTGCCGGCGAGCAGCGAATATTCGGCCAGCGCCGCTTCGGCCTTGGGATCGTTGTCCTGCAAATGGGAATAGGCCGTGGACAGTTGCAGCCACGCCTCGGCATTTTCCGGCTCCTGATGCGTCGCCAATTTCAGGTTTTCGATGGCGTCCTTGATCGCATCCTCATCCTCCGACGTGATTTCGGCCGTGCCGAGCTCGGTGCGCAGCAGCGCGCTGAAGGGGGCGAGCTTCACCGCCATCTGATATTCGGGAATGGCTTCCTTCACGCGCGCGTTCTCATAGAGCATCTGGCCCTTGAGTTCGTGGAAATAGGGATAGCTCGGCTGCTCCATGATCAGCCCGTCGATCAGGGGCAGCGCATGGGCGAGATCGGGAATGCGGTAATAGGCGATCGCCCGCGCATAGCGCGCGGGCACGCTGGTGTTCGAGTCGGGATAGAGCCGCAGCGCTTCGCCGGCCGGATACAGGAAGGCGATCAGCTTGGCGACGGCCAGGTCGTGCATGTCTTCGTATTGCTTCGACCAGGTCGCATTGCTCCAGGGCGAGATATCGACATGATGCTGGATCTGGTCGATACGGTCCTGGGTCAGCGGGTGGGTGCGGACATAGGGGTCTTGGTTGCTGGAGTACAGGGCCTCTTGATTCAGCAGTGTCTGCATGAAGTTGAGGAAACCGCGCGAGGACTCGTGCAGGTTGTCGAGGAAGCGCAGTGCGGCCGTGTCGGCCGAGCCTTCGACGGTGCGGTTGAAGGCCAGGAAGTTACGGGCGGCAATATCCGATCCCGCGCCGGCAATGGCCGCGCCGGCTTCGCCGCTACGCGCAGCCATGCCCGCGGCGATGCCGATCAGAGCGGCCGCGATCGCTTCGTAGCTTGCGTTTTCATAGGCATCGTAGCCGCGCAGCAGGTGGCCGCCCGCGATATGGCCGGTTTCGTGGGCGATCACGCCAATCAGCTCGCCGGCATTCTTGGTTTTGACGATCAGGCCGGTGTTGAGGAACAGATTGAGTCCCCCCGCCACAAATGCATTGATTTCGCGGCTGTTGACCAGATGAATCTTGACGGAAGTGGGGTCGACCCCGGCTTGCTGGAATAGTGGCGTGGCGTAGATGCGAATGGTATTTTCGATCTCTGCGTCACGGATAAACGACATCTGTTGGGCCTGGGCGTATGACGGGAACAACCCGATCAGAACGGCCAGGGACAGGAGGGAAATGCGTTTCGTCAAAAATCGGCCTCCAAGGGCAATGCACGGTAGCCACCCGATGCGGGGAAATCAACGCGCCGTTCCGATTCTTCTCTTCTGTCTGTTGCTCGCCGGCTGCTCCAAGAACTACGACTTTGGGCCGGATATGTT
>CAZNZI010000539.1:0-7920 GCA_964577475.1 uncultured Rhodospirillaceae bacterium | reverse complement strand
AGCTTGTGGTGCAGCAGGCGTGGAAGCGTCTGGGCATCAACGTCACCCTGCGCAATCAGCCGGCCAAAACCTTCTTCGGCGAGACGGTGCTGAAGCACAATTTCCCCGACTTCGCCATGTTCGCCTGGTTCAGCGCGCCCGAGAACGTGCCGCGCGAAATCCTCAACTCCGAGATGGTGCCGACGGCCGCCAACAATTTCGGCGGCGAGAATTCGGGCGGCTACAAGAACCCCGAAATGGACAAGCTGATGGAAGAGATCGAGGTCGAACTCGACAAGACCAAGCGCGGCGAGCTGTGGAAAAAGTTCCAGGAGCTGTTTGCCGAAGATCTGCCGATGCTGCCGATCACCTATCGATCCGATCCCTACGTGATCCCCACATGGCTGAAGGGCATCGAGCCGACCGGCCACCAGTACCCGACCACGCTCTGGATCGAGAACTGGCACGAGGGATGACTTACCCTCACCCCACGAGACGCCGACGAACGCCCCACTGGGGCGTTCGTACCAAACGTCCAGTGGACGTTTGGAAGGCTCTCGTCCTCCCCACAAGGGGGAGGGGTTCCAAAAAAGAATTCCCTCCCCTTGATGGGGAGGGGAAGGGTGGGGTGAGGCCGTTTCCCCTGTTGCTGGACTCGGGCGCTTCTTTCTAATGTCCCGTCGCCTGCTCTACCGTCTGGTCCAAGCCATCGTCGTCCTGCTCGTCCTCTCCTTTGCGATCTACGGGCTGATCGGGCTGATGCCCGGCGATCCGATCGAGTTGATGGCCGCGGGCTCGCCGAATATGACGGCGGAAGACGTCGCGCGGTTGAAAGCACTTTACGGCGTCGGCACGCCGCTGGTGCCGCGCTATTTCCATTGGCTGGGTGGGGCGCTCAACGGCGATCTCGGCTATTCGCGCCTGACGGGCCTTTCCGTGTTGAAAACGCTCGGCCCGCCGCTCGGCCATACGCTCGCGCTGATGCTCACGAGCCTGCTGGTGGCAATGCTGATCTCGCTGCCTTTGGGGATCGTGGCGGCGATGCGCCAGCGCCGCCTCGTCGACCATGGGCTCAACCTGGCTGCTTTCGCGGCGATCTCGCTGCCGACCTTCTGGGTGGCGCTGATCCTGATCATGATCTTCTCGGTCTCGCTCGGCTGGTTGCCGACTTCGGGGGTCGAGACGCCGGGTGGCGGCGGGTTCGTGGACCGCATCCATCATCTGGTCCTGCCGGTGGTAGCGCTCGCGTTGCTCAGCTTTGGCCATTATCTGCGCTATATGCGCGCGGCAATGATCGCGACCCTGCGCGAAGACTGGATCCGCACCGCGCGTGCCAAGGGCGCCTCCTGGATGCGGGTCGCCACCCATCACGCACTAAGGAACGCGCTGGTGCCGGTGACGACCGTGCTTGCGCTCGATTTCGGTTCGCTGTTCTCGGGCGTGGTGGTGACCGAGACGGTGTTCGGCTATCCCGGTACGGGAAAGCTGATCTTCGACGCGGTGATGGGCAATGATTACAACCTCGCGCTGGCCGCACTGATGCTGGCCACGGCGACGACCCTCGCCGGCAGCATCATCGCCGATCTCGTTTATTCATTGCTCGATCCCCGGGTCGGTTTCCAATGAGCGACGCCGCCGCCCTGACCTCCTCGCGCCCGGCGCTGATGCGGCTGACGCTCCACCGGCCCGCGCTGGTGGGTCTCGTGCTGCTGGCGATCCTGGTGATCGTCACCGCCAGTGCGCCGGTGATCGAGCACATGTTCGGGATCGATCCAACCTCGATCGATCTGCTGGCGATGCTCTCCGGTCCATCGCCCGCGCATCCGCTGGGCACCGACGACGCAGGGCGCGATCTTCTGTCGCGCCTTCTGCGCGGCGGACAGGTCTCGCTCGGCGTCGGGCTGCTGACCGCCGTGGTCGCCGCCGTCATCGGCACGGTCATCGGCATCACGGCCGGCTATCGCGGCGGATTGCTCGACGCGGTCCTGATGCGCCTCACCGACGGCGTGATCGCCTTGCCGTTGCTGCCCCTTCTGATCGTGCTGGGCGCGCTCGATCCCGCGAAACTCGGCTTGCCCGCCGATGCCTTCAAATCCGATTTCGCGGGACTCGCGCGCATCGTCATCATCATCGCGCTGGTCGGCTGGACCACGGTGGCGCGATTGGTGCGCGCCGCGACCTTGACCGTGCGCGTCCAGGACTATGTGCGGTCGGCCGAGGCGATGGGCGCCAGGCCGGCCCGCATCATGCGGCGCCACATCCTCCCCAACGTGGTGTCGCCCCTGATCGTCGCGACCACGCTCTCGGTCGGCAATATCATCCTGCTCGAAAGCGCGCTCTCGTTCCTCGGTCTGGGCGTCCAGCCGCCGATGCCGTCCTGGGGCAATATGCTGACGGCGGCACTGGCGCAGATGGTGTCGAACCCCTCGCTCGCGGTGTGGCCCGGCGCGATGATCTTCGTGACTGTTCTCGCCTTCAACCTTGTCGGCGACGGGCTGCAGGACGCGCTCGATCCGCGCGGCACACGGCGCACTTAGATCGGCTATACTGTCGCCATGGCCGAAGCTCCCAAAACCGTCATCCTCACCGGCGCCAGCCAGGGCATCGGCCACGCCGTTGTCGCGCGCTTCATGCACGAGGGCTGGCGGGTGATCAGTTGCGCGCGCCAGGACGTGCCTGACAATTGCCGCCGCGATCCCCTGTGGTCGCATCACATCCCGGCCGATCTGAGCGATCCGGAAGGCCTGCGCGGTTTCGTCGAAGAGGCCAATACGATCATCGGCGACGCGCCGTTGCATGCGCTGGTGAACAATGCGGGCGTCAGCCCGAAGACGCCCTATCGCGAGCGGCTGGGTGTCCTCAACGGGCCGATCGAAGGCTGGCGTGACGTCTTCTCGCTCAATCTGTTCGCGCCGCTGTTGCTCGCGCGTGGTTTTGCCGCGGCGCTCCATCGCGGCAAGGGCGCCATCTGCAACATCACCTCGATCGCCGGCCATGCGGTCCATCCCTTCGCCGGTTCGGCCTACTCGACCTCGAAGGCCGCGCTCTCGGCGCTGACGCGCGAGATGGCGGCCGAGTTCGGCGAACTCGGCGTGCGCGTCAATGCGGTCGCGCCGGGCGAAATCAAGACCGAGATGATCTCCGCCGAATACGAGACGCTGATTCCACGCATCCCGCTGGGCCGTATGGGCACGGTCGAAGATGTGGCGAGCGTCGTCTTCCGCCTCTGCTCCGACGATTTCGCCTATGTCACCGGTACGGAAGTCTTCGTGACCGGCGGCCAACACCTCCTCTGAACGGAACCAACCGATGATCGCTCGCCTGCGCGTCGCCGCTCTCACCGCCGCATTTCTTATCGCCGCTGTTCCGGCTTTTGCCGCGGACGATCCCTCCGTCGCTCTGAAGGCCGCGATCGATGGCCCGGCACGCACCGCGGCCAACAAGGCGCGCGACGCGGCGCGGCATCCGTTCCAGGAGCTGAGCTTCTTCGGGGTGCGCCCCGATATGACCGTGGTCGAGATCTGGCCGGGCGGCGGGTGGTGGACCGAGATCCTCGCACCCTACCTGAAAGACCACGGCACCTATTACGTCGCCCAGGTCGATCCCGCCCAGCTCACCCCACAGGGCAAGAAGGGCTTCGACAAGTTCACGGATAAGCTGAAGGCGGACCCGGCCGTCTACGGCAAGGTCCAGGCCACCACGCTCTGGGGTGACAAGTTCGTGATCGCGCCGCCGGGCACGGTCGACCGCATCCTCACCTTCCGCAACCTGCACAACTGGATGGAGCAGGGGACGGCCGAGGCCACCTTCCGCACCTTCTTCGCGGCGCTGAAACCGGGCGGCATGCTCGGCATCGACGATCATCGCGGCCGCACCGACAAGCCCCAGGATCCCAAGGCGCCCGACGGGTATGTCCGCCAGGACTACGCCATCGCCATGGCCGAGAAGGCCGGCTTCAGATTCGCCGGCAGTTCCGAGATGAACGCCAACCCGCGCGACACCAAGGACTATCCCGCGGGCGTCTGGACCCTGCCGCCGACGCTCCGGCTCGGCGACAAGGACAAGCAGAAATATCTCGCCATCGGGGAGAGCGATGTGTTCACATTGCTGTTCGTGAAGCCCGAATAGGCTTTCCGGAAGAGGAGGTGCTCATGCGTCGCCCTTCATTCATTCTTGGCAGCCTCGCCGCTGCCGCATTGCTTTCCCTCATGATATCCACCGCTCGCGCCGATGATGTGGCCGCGGCTGACGGCGCAGCCATTCATCAGATAGTCGAGGATCAACTCGCTGCCTTCCAGCGTGATGATGGTGCGGCGGCGTTCAGCTACGCCTCGCCGATGATCCAGGGCATGTTCCAGACGCCCGACAATTTCATGCTGATGGTGCGCAACGGCTACCCGTCGGTCTATCGACCCAAACATGTGCAGTTCGGGCAGATCGATATGCAGGAGGGCGTGCCGACCCAGCATGTCCTGCTGACAGGGCCCGACGGCGCCGAGGTGGAAGCGCTCTACTTCATGGAGCGCGAAGCCGACGGCAAGTGGCGGATCAACGGCTGCGTGATCCGGCCGAGCTATCAGGCCTAGCCGGAAAACGACTCCAGCCAGGCGAGCCGCTGGCGGAGCAGATCGAGATCGTGGTCGAGCCAGGCGGCAAGCGAACCGGACGCCGCCTCGCTGGCGCGCAAGTCTTCGAGGCGCGCCAGTTCCGACTCGCTCGCCTCGCGCAGCATTTCGATCTGCGTTTTCTTCTCGTCGGCATCGAACAGGTGGAAGAAGCGGAACTTCAGCGCCACCACCAGTTTCGACAAATCCGATGACGGCCGCACGCGGGCGGTCAGCAAGGTCTTGAGCTCGTGTCGCCCGGCCGCGGTGATGGCCAATAGCGCATCGTCTTCCATACCCTTGCCGTCGCGCGCCTCGACCAGACCTTCATAGCGCAACAGTTCGATCGACGGGCCCATCAGGTCGAGCGACGGCCCCATCACGCGGCCGCAGAAATGGCGTACGGCCCCAGCCAGCGCGCCATAGCGCATCGGCTCGCCCGCGACCGTTCCCAGCGCGCAAAGGCGCAGGGCTTCCTTCGGTGTAAGGGTCTGGTCGGTGAACACGGGTCTCAGCCTCGCGACGAACGGTGCGCGCCAAGACTATAGGAATGAACGCGGGCGCGTCCACCACGGGTCAATTGATGCTGGAAAGCCCCTTTGCCGCCACCTTGTCTTTGTAGGCGGCCAAGAAGGTCTTGAAGGCCTGGGCCTGCTTGATCTTTTCGGCCAGCCCCGGGAAGTCGGTGAGCTGCTTGTCGGGCGCGCTGGTCAGCAGGTCGAAGGCCGCCTGAAGCGATGTCCCCGCCATCGCCGGGCCGTAGACGCGGCGCAAGGTCGCAAGGCCGCGGTCGTCCTTGCCGAGCGTCAGGGCCGTTGCCCAGTTCAGCACGATCTGCGCCTGCGATTCCGAGAATTTGTCGCCGCGTTCGGGCTCCGGCACCATGGTAGCGAAGGCGTCGGCCGCACTCGGATAGTCCTTCATGCGCATATAGATCTCGGCGCGCAGCTCGTTGCCTTCTTCGGACTTGTCGTCCTTCAGCGCATTGATCGCATCGGTGCCGCGATCCACGTCGGCCAGCGCGCGGGCCAGCAGATGGCGGCGCTGGTCGACCAGTTCCGGCGGCAGGCCGTCGACATCGCTGATCTTGATCGCATCGACCGCATCGGAAGGACGCTTGTCGAGCAGATCGAGCAGCGCGAGCCGCGAACCGACACGCGCCTTGTCGAGCGCTTTCAGGCGGTAGGTGATTTCGTATTTCAGCAGCGCGCCGGCGCGGTCGAGCAGATCGACCTTCACCAGCCGGTCGGCCAGCTTGCGGATCATCTCGTCGCCGTCGGGACCGGGCGGGGTCAATTCGCGGAACTCGTCGAACAGGCCGATCGCGGCCACCGGCGTCATCGAATCGGCGGCACCCTCCAGATAGAGCTTGTGGAAGGTGGTCGCCATCATCTGCTTGATCAGCGAGACACCGGGATTCTCGTTGTAGTTGGCGGCGATGGTGCGGAGCGTGCGCAGCGCCTCGGGATATTCCTGCGCTTCGATCTGGAGTTCGGCCAGCCGCTTCAGCAGATTGAATTCAAAATCGCCTTCGCGCCAGGCGAAGCGCAGGCGGTCCAGGCGTTCGGCGGCCTGCTTGGCGTTGATCTTCTTGGTGCGGAGCAGAAGCTCGGTCTGGGCGAGACCGGCGCGCGCGCGGTATTCGCGGCTCTCGCCGTCCTTCACGCGGTCGTAATTGGCGACGGCGCGATCGAACTGGCCCTTCATCTCCTCGAGCGCGCCGGTCAGATAGTCGACCTCGTTCTTCTCTTCGGGCCGCTGCGCGAGTTCCACCATGATCGCGATCGCGTCGCGCGCATTGGCGTCGTCGCCGGCGGCCAGCGCCGCCTTGGCGATGATCTCGGCCAGCGGCCATTTCAGGCGGCGCGGATAGTTCTTGATCAGCGGCAGGCCGAGCGCGAGCGGCTTGGCCCAATCGGCGGGCTTGTCGATCGGCTCGGCATGGGCGGCGGCGCGCCAGAGCTGCGACTCGGCGTCTTCCTTCAGGAGGGGATTGTCGAGGTCGGCCTGGGCCTCGACAAAGCGGCCCATCATGAAAGTGCAGGCGCCGCGCAGCGAGCGGAACTGCGGCGTCTCCACCATGGTCGGTTCGGCCTGGGCGGCGATGCGCAGGAAACCCAGACACTCGGGCGCATAGCCGTTGGCGAAGTAGAACTGCGCCGCCTTGAGATTGGCCGGCCCGACCTGACTCGCCGACAATTCGGCCATGTGTTCGGACAATTCCTTGGCGGCCTTGGTGAAATCTTTCTCGCCGTCGCCGCGCCAGGCGGGGATGTCGAACAGGCCGGCACCCGGCGTTGCCGCGGCTTGGGCTGCTTTGGTCGGTGCGTTGGCGCTGGACGAGAAGGTGAGGCTGGCGCCGCCCGGCATGCCGATGGTGACGCCCGATCGCGACGTCTTCACATCGATCGCGTCGGTGTGCGGCACGATGGCGATGCCTTGCAGGGTCTGGAGCAGTTGCAGGTCGGGCGAATCGCGGCCGGGATAGACGCCGGCACCGTTCTGCCCCACCGGGACGACGACGATCGTGTCGCCGACCTCGGGGTCGATGAAGTCCATCACACTGCCGGGTTCCTTCACCGACAGGGCCATGCCGGCGCCGTTGGTCAGAGGCACCGGCGCCTGCACGTCGATCGGGTTGGCCGGCTGGGTTGCTTCGTTGGTGAGGTCGACCACCCACAACAGGCCGTCGCGCCGGACGCTGGGCTTGTATTCAGGGTTCACGATCAGGCGCAGGATCGTCGCCGCCTTGCTCGGCATCTGTTCCGCGAAGGTCACCGACTCGCCGCCCAGGCGGCGCAACAGCTTGATGTCGACATCCTGGTGGCGGTCGAAGACGATCCACAGATACCCGGCGCGCTGGAAGATCGCGGCACCCACCGGCTGATCCCAGGGCACGCTGATACTGAAACTCCCCACCGCCGCGGCTTTGCTTGCATTGGCGGCCGCCGTCGGTGCGGCAGCGGGCGCGGGTGGCGCACCGGCCTTGCCCTTGGGGGCTTCGGTCGGCGCGACAGGCGTCAGTTTACTGTTGGGCTTTTGCGCTTCGGATGTGCCCGTTGCCGCGGGTGCGCCGGCAGCAAAGAGAGCGGGCGCGGAAAGGAGCATTGCCAGAGCGGCCAAGGCCAAAGCTGCCCCGAAAATGGGTCCGATCCGTCGCGGCCTGCGCGTGCGGGCATGAGGGATACTATTCGCGGGCACCGGTCACGCTGACTGTTGGAGCAACCGGTACGGGAGTCCGACCCGGGATCACGGGATCGTGATCGTGAACGGGCTTGCGCATAGACGTGAAGACCTTTTGGCGTCGCCCCTGCGAACTATCGGGTACGAATCGTAC
>CAZNZI010000538.1:0-2250 GCA_964577475.1 uncultured Rhodospirillaceae bacterium | reverse complement strand
GTCCTCCTTGAAGCGGCGGCTGTACTCGTAGCTGATCAGCGGCAGCGCGAGATAGAGGGCCGAGAGTGGACCGGAACGGTGGGCCGGATCGGTGATCCGTGGGTGATGCAACCGCGCGATGAAATTGCCGATTCCCTGCGCGCGCTGCACCGCAGGCGCGATCGCGAATCGGCGCCGACAATAGATTCCGTCCTGTGACAAATCGTAGTCATGGCCGATTCGGCTCGTGGGAATTGTGACGTACAGCGTCCCCAGGGTGCCCGCGACATGGCACATGTAAAAGCGCCCTACCAAGTCGTGCGCGTTTCCAAGCCCGCGTGGATCGCGGTCATTCGACGCCAGCAGCAGCCGTGGCACCTCCAATCCACCCACCGCCAGGACATAGCGCCGCGCCTTCGCGGTGAAGCTTTTGCCGCTCAGGCTACGTACATCTACGAATTCGATTTCGCCGGTATTCTCCTTAGTTCTCAGCCTCGTAACGTTGGCATGGAGAAGAAGGCGGACAGAGCGCGACTGGGCGATTTGATCGCCATAGGCGCGCGCGAAATCGGTAGGGCGGCTGAAGCGTTCGATGGTGTTGGTGGAGATGACGTCGCTTGCGAATCCATCGATCAACGGCTTCATCCCGTTCGGGAATGCAGCTTCCGCCGTGTAGGCGAAGGCACCGGCTTCGCAAAGTGCGTTGGCCTTCGGATAGTAGCGGGCAACCTCGTCGTAGCCGATCGGCCAACCGCTGTAGGGCATGTAGGCGCGGTTTTCGAAATCGATCGGATCGAAGGGGACGCACCGGCCGCCCCAGATGCCTGTCGTTCCGCCGAAGCGCCGCTGCCGGTACTGAGCCGGAGGGCTGTGTAACCTTTCGTTAAGAGTGACGCCTTCATAAAGAGCTTGGGTAGCCGGATCAGGAGTGGGGCCTCCGGATTCGAGCAGCAGGACGGATTGAGAGGCAGTGTGGAATTGAAGGGCCAGGGATATACCCGCAGCCCCAGCGCCGATAATGCAGATATCGGCGGTCAAAGTTGCTCCATCCTCGATCGTACGAGCGTCTTCGATCATCGCGCCGGCCCATCTGGCGCGGCCGGACGACGCAGCGGCCGTCCTCTGAGAGAGAGGTTCATTCGTTAGAGCATCAATTCGGGCAGTTGCGTCGTCACCATTATGAACATGCTTGATCACCCAGGGGCCGGCAAGGGCTCCGCTGTTTTTCAATTCGGGCACAGCCATCGCGACTCGGACTCCGGCCGGAGCGCAGCGCGATGATCAACTGGACCCCCGGCTTCATCAACCGCCTCGTCTTCTTCTTCGACGGCCTGCTGATGCTGGTCTGCAGCTTCGCGCTGTATCGGCCACTTTTTGGTCACGACATGCCGATCACGCTCTATCAGACGGCCATCTTCACCGCGATCGACTCGCTCGCCTTCCTGTTCGTGATGGCGGAACTCGGCGCCTACCGGCTCGAACAATATATCCGCCCGCTGCGTCCGTACGGCGACCTCTTGCTCGGCTTCGCCGTCAAGATCGCGGTGGCCTATGTCGTCGCCCAGGCCTTCCTGCCCTTCGATGCGGGCGACGCGATCTGGTACGTCGACCGCTGGATGCTGGCCTTCACCGTCTTCGTCGTCTATCGCGGCCTGCTCTATGTCGCGGTTCATCGCATCATCGTAACCGGCAAGCTGCTCCGCCGGGTCGCCGTGGTCGGCACCGGTGTGCAGGGCTACGGCACTGTCCGTCACTTGACCGATCCGGCTTTCGCCTATCTCTACGAACTGGTCGGCATCTTCAGCGCGGAGGACACCGACGAGGCGGCCTCGAACGGCGATCCGTGCATCAAGGGCAATCTCGACGCGCTCTACCGCTACGCCCAGGACCATACGGTGGATCTGATCGTCATCGCGCTGCCGTGGCGTGTGGCGGTGTCGATCTTTCCGCAGTTGGAAGCCTTGCAGCGCGTTTCGGCCGATGTGGTGATGATGCTCGAGGAAAACGGGTTCAACCCGCGCTTCGCCGAACTCACCAGCGTCGGCAACCGCGGCGCGCTCCAGATCGCCCACAAACCGCTGCGCGGCTCGCAGGCGCTTCTCAAGCAGCTGGAGGACTATGCGGTGGCCGGTCTCGGCCTCTTGATGGTTTCACCGATCCTTTTGCTGGCGGCCATCGCGATCCGTCTCGAATCGCCGGGCCCGATCTTCTTCCGCCAAATGCGCGTCGGCTTCAACAATAAGCCCTTCATGGTCTACAAGTTCCGCTCGA
>CAZNZI010000537.1:0-14904 GCA_964577475.1 uncultured Rhodospirillaceae bacterium | reverse complement strand
CCGTCGAGCGATATCAATACGATCGTCGATCGGGCGCTGGGCGATCTGGACATGGCGCTCGCCGTGATCACGGCGCTGACGCGCATCGCCGAATTGGAGGACGACCAGCGGCGCAAATCCTTCGCTGCGGTCGATCTGGCGGACGTGGTCCGATCCGTATTCGATCTCTTCGAGCCGCTGGCCGAGGACCGATCGATGCGGTTCACGCTTCATGCCGGGGACGTCCCGCTTCTGCGCGGCGATCGCGACCTGCTTCACGACATGGTGTCGAACCTGGTCGACAATGCCATCAAGTTCACACCCGAAGGCGGGGCCGTCTCGCTGAGCGTCGCCTGTGGCCCGAATGACACAGTTGTGATGCGCGTGGCCGATACGGGCCCGGGCATTCAGGAGTCGGAGCGGCCGGCAGTGTTTCAGCGGTTCTACCGGTCGCGCCGGACACCGCATGTCACGGGCCAGGGGCTGGGCTTGAGTCTCGTCCGCGCGATCGCCGATCTGCATGGCTTCGAGATCACGATCTCGGACGGACATCCCGGAGCGGTCATCGATGTGATCGCTCCTTCGGCCGTCAGATCGGGAACGTAAATTTTATTTTACGTTTCACCATTTAAGTTTTACCTAGGCAAATTCCAATTTCATCGTCCGACCCCAGTGTCGTTATTTAGTCTCACTGTGACTTATCTGCTTCAGCAGATAGACACATAGAGGGGTCTTATGAAAAAGGTACTGCTTCTGGGAGCTTCGGCTCTCGCCCTCGGCGTCGGCAGCAATGCCGCCTTCGCCGATGATCCGTTGAAGGTGACGCTGTCGGGCACGGGCCAGGAATGGTTCGGCTATGCCAGCAACAACAAGAGCGATGTCGGCAACATCTCGAAGACCTTCGCTCAGAGCAACAACAGCTTCTCGCTGAACGGCAGCACGAAGCTCGATAACGGCATCACCGTCGGTGTGTCGTTGACGATGAACGCTTCGCCGGGCACCGAAGGCTCGCAGGCTCACCTGACGACCGCCGGCTCTTCCGGCGCCAACGCCACCGCTTATGCGGTTCCGACCGGCTCGCCGGAAACGAACATCGTGTCGTTCTCGGGCGGCTTCGGTTCGGTCAGCATCGGCTGGCAGCCGAACGCGGCTCTCGCCACCTCGATGGACGCTCCGTCCTTCGGCGTCGGTGGTTTGAGCTGGGGCCGTTGGGCCGGTTGGATTGTCGGCCCGACGGGCAACAACCTGATCGCCGGTTCGGGCGTGACCTCGGTCTATGACGATTACTGGGCGAACAAGGTCGTCTACTCGACCCCGGCTTTCGCTGGCTTCCAGGTGACCGCCAGCTACACGCCGAACATGGCGGGCACCGACTCGGGTGCTGCGGCTGCTACCGGCGGTGCCGGTGGCTGGGGCGGTGACTCCTCGGCCGTCGCTCTGACCTACGGCGGTGACTTCGGTTCCGCCAAGGTGAAGGCGCAGGTCGCGTACGTGAACGAGAACTTCAAGAGCTTCACGAACTCCGCCACGGCTCCTGCCTTCATCCAGGGCACGCATGTCGACGGCTACCAGGGTGGCCTGAGCGTCAGCGCCGGTGGCTTCACCGTCGGTGGCGCGGTTGCCGACCGCGTCGTCGGCACGAAGGCCGCTGCGACGGCTCTCGCGGCCTACGACCTCAAGACTGCCTACTCCGACGGCCTGACTTGGGACCTCGGCGTGAGCTATACGATGGGTCCGTGGGGTATCGCTGCGAACTACTACCGTTCGGAAGCGAAGAACAACAACGAGTCGGCCGTTGCCGGTGCGGCGACCCTGACCACGGGTAAGGAACACGATGACTACTACGGCATCGATTTCCAGTACACCCTCGGGCCGGGCATCTCGGTCGCTCTCGAAAACGCGATCGTGAACTACAAGGTCGACACGGGTTCGGCGGCGTTCGCCAACACCGAGAACAAGGGTTGGTTCTCGGTCCTGTCGACCACGGTCAACTTCTAATCCCTCTGGGATTTGATGGGGAAAGGGCGGCTTCGGCCGCTCTTTCTTCGACCGACGAGTCTTGCGACCATCGACTTCTAGTTCCCTCTGGAAGGGTGGTCCGTTCGGGGAAAGGGCGGCTTCGGCCGCCCTTTCTTCGTGCCGCTTAGTCCATATACAGCGCCAGCGATTGGGCGACAGCCCGATGCCAGGTGTTGCGCGGCAGTCCGGCGAGTTCGTCCGATCGAACTGCCAGGCAAGCTGGCGCTGCGAATCAAACCACGGACGCGATAGGCACGCGAGGTCATCGGCTTCCCATCGCCGTGAGCCGCAGGGCGCTGACCAGGCTGCCGGTGCCCGCGATCGCCGCACCGACGATCAGGGCCGTGACCGTGCCGTTTCCGGATAGGGCACCGAAAGCGAATGCGACCAGTGCCGCACCGGTCGTCTGGCCGAGCAGCCGCGCCGTACCCACCATGCCGCCGGCCGCACCGCTGCGTTCCTTCGGTGCAGCCATCATCATCGCCTTGTTGTTGGGCGTCTGAAAAAGACCGAAGCCGAGGCCGCAGATCGCCATGCGCAGCCCGATGCCGATGTTTCCCGTGTCGGGAGGCATCGTCGCGGTCAGGACGAGGCCCAGGGCCAGCAGCGCCAAGCCGATCGTTCCTAAACGGCCCGGCGATATGCGGTCCGACAAGCGGCCGGCAATCGACGCCATAACGCCCGTTGCGATCGGCCACGGCGTCAGGAGCAGGCCGGTTTCGACCACCGTCCGGCCGAGCCCATTCTGCAAATAGAACGGCAGCGACAGCTGACCCAGCATTTGCGCGGCGTAGGAGCAGACGGCCGTCGCAGCTGACAATGCAAAGGCCGGACTCCGGAGCAGGTCGACCGGCAGCAGCGGAACGCTCAGCGACACCTGCCGGCGCACCAGCACGATGCCGATGGCGATCGCGAGGGCGAATTCGATGGCGGCACGGCCAACCGCATCCGGCTCGCTCAAAGCGTCCACCGCGAAGATCAATAGGCCGAAGGTCGCTGCGTTGAGGAGCGCGCTCACACCGTCGAATCGCTTGCCGGTTCCCGTCGTCCTCGGGAGAGCGCGGATGCCAATAAGAAACGCCGCAAGTCCGATCGGAATATTGATCGCGAACAGCCACGGCCAGGGCGCGACGGCCAGGATCGCCGCCGCGAGGGTCGGGCCGATCACCGACGATACCGCCACGACGACGGCATTGGCGCCGAGCCCGCGGCCGAGCCGCGCGCGCGGATAGATATGACGGACCAGCGCCGGAGTGACTGCCATGATACCGCTGGCGCCCAATCCCTGGATGATGCGCGACGCGACCAGCATTTCGAAAGACCGGCTCAAACCGCAGGCGAGCGATGCTAGGGTGAAGAGCGCCAGACCGATACCATAGATGCGGCGATAGCCGAGGATTTCGCCGAGCGCCGCGAAGGGCAGCAACGACATGGCGGTGGCGAGTTGATAAGCGTTGACGACCCAGATCGAATCGGCCGCGTCTGCGTTCAGATCACGCGCGATGGTCGGCAGTGCGACATTGGCGATCGCCCCGTCGAGCACGGCGAGACCAAGGCCCAGTAGTATGGTGACGACCGCCCAGCTACGCCGGGCGCCGTGAAGACCGTCTTCCGCCTCGGTCACGATGGATCGAGCGGGATGATGGGCAGCAGCAGATGCGAGGGATGAGTCGCGTCGTGGTGGATCTTGTGCAGGACCGTCTTGCTGCTGCAGATGTGATACGGGATGTATTCGACATTGGTCGCGCCGCTGACGCCCGTCGGCATGTCCGCACTGGCGATCTCGATGCAGATTCGATGTCCGGCGCGGAACAGATTGGCCGTGGCAAGGATTTCGACGGAATAGGTTGTGACCTCGCCGGGTGTAACCGGTTTCTGCGCGGCGCGGGTCAGCGGATGCCAGGGCTTCCAGGGCTTCGAACGTTCGGGATCGAGAGCGCGATGCGACGCCTTCAGCCAGCCGCGCGTCAATTCCCGTTCGGGCAGGGTCTTTGAAATCTCGCGCTCGCCTTCGCGTGCCGTGCGGACGAAAGGATCGGGCCCGACATCCTTCACGGTCGCGATCCAGTTCGTGTCGGTCTGGTCGATCGAGGCGAAGAGATTGAGGACGATCGGCCCCGCGATCAGCGTGTCATGCGGCAGCGGATCGGTGAGGTAACGGAGCTTGGCGATCTCATTCGTCTGAGTCGGCGGCATCTGCACGAACGCATCGGGCGGAATGAAATCGTCTAGGCTCGACGGCCGGAACGGATCGGCCGTCAGCCGTTCCCAACTGTTGAGATAGAGCTTGGTCCATTGCGTCGCGGGCAGCGGCCAATCGGTGGCGGTGCGCCAGGCATTCTCGCCCATCGTCCAGTAGGTGACCGGCGGCTCGTTCAGCAGGCCGGTATCGATGCCGCGCAGCCAGTGATCGTACCAGCGCAGCATGTCACCGCGGAAGGCGCGCAGCGGCCGGTCGAGATGGGAGGGGCCGGTGAAGGTCAGGCGCTTCGGTGTTTTGACGCGGCTGAAGTAATTCTCGGCGCCGCTGGGATGGGATTTATAGGTATAGCCATACCAGCCCGCGCCCATCGCCGTGGGCACCGCGATCTTCGCGATCGCCGCTTCGGCCTCGCGCGCCGCCTCCGGCTTGTCATAGGGATCGATCAGCACGTCGAAATAGCGCGGCATGTGCTGGCCCTTCTGCGCCAGCACATTCATCACCTGTGGATACATGCGGTAATCGGGATTTTCCATCGCCGCCTGCCACAGCCGCTCACGCTCGGGCGAAAGCGCGCCGGGCGCGCCCTTGGTCTGATGCGCGCCCGAGAAATGATCCTGCACATAACGGAACAGATGGATTACGCCGCCGGGATATTCCTCGCGGAACCCGCCCATCGGCCCGAAGGCGCCGCGGCCGTCATAAGGATAGATCGCCTTCAGGAGCGCGGGTGCCTGCTTGGCCAGGTTGTACTGCTCTGCGGCAAAGGCGCCGATGCCGGCCATGCCGATATTGCCGTCGCACCAGGGCTGCTTGGCGATCCATTCCAACAGATCGGAACTGTCCCATTCGCGCGAGCCGCCGCCCTCGGACTTATGCATGCCGCGCGGCGAGCCGATCACATGGACATAGCCGCGCGTCACGAAATAGCGCGTGTCACCGGCCTCCATATGGCCGAGCCAAAGCGAAGACCAGGCCGGCTGGGGCGGGAACACCGTCGGATAGTCGAGGCCTTGCAGCTCCTTGCTATGCGCGCCGAAGGCGAACAGCACGGGGAACTTGCCTTCGGCATCGGGTCGGTAGACATCGATCACCAGCTTGACGCCGTCGCGCATCGGCACCGCGACATCCTTGTCGCAGTGGATCGCATCGAATTGCGGCGTGCGGTCGTAGTCGCCCGGCGGAAAACTGCCTGAAGGGAAGGTCTCGCTCACGGGGCCTGGCCGATCATCACAGCCATCAGCGTAGCAGGTTCCGCGCCCGTGTTGATCCAGGTGTGGTTGGTCGCGCGCTGCACCACCACATCGAAACGGTTGAGCGGGACTGCGTCGCCTTCATCCAGGAGCAGGCTCACCATGCCGTCGAGCAGCATGATGTAGTCGATGGTCGGCGTGGTGTGCATCAGCGGGTGGCGGCTGGTATCGGTGCGGCAGGCGGGATCGCCCACCGCGGCGAAGAAGCCGTCGGCGATGTCTTTCCATACTGCCGCCGGCAGGTTCGGATCATTGGGCGGGAGGCGGAAAATGCGGAAGACCGCGTCGCCTGCCTCGGGAAAAAAAGGAATGGCTTGCGGCGCGGTTTCTATGCCGCCCCGCGAGTCGCCCGGACGCATCATCCAGAAATTGAAACTGCCGAGCGTGCCTTCAGCGATGCGCGAATCATCTGCGAGATACGATTTTCCATCTGGACCGATGCCCGTGACGAGCCTGCGAAACGTGGGATTTTCGGCCTGTTCCATCGCGCCTCGCCTCTGCTCGATGATGTATCGTATTGCGATATAGTCACATCGGAATACGGATCATTCCCTTGCCGCCAGTGAAAAGTCAACGCCTGCCAAGAATGAAGGACCCCGCGCCGTGAAGATCGAAGCCGCCATCGCCCACGCCAAATTCGCGCCGCTCGTGATCGAGACTTTGGAACTGGCCGAGCCGCGACCCGCCGAGGTGCGCGTGCGGCTGGTGGCGACGGGTGTGTGCCACACCGATATGGCGATCCGCGATCACAAGATCGCGCCGGTGCCGCATCCGATCGTGCTGGGCCACGAAGGTGCCGGCATTGTCGATGCGGTGGGCGCGAGCGTCACCAAGGTGAAGCCCGGCGATCATGTGGTGCTGAGCGGCGATTCCTGCGGCCATTGCCCGAGCTGCCACGCCAACCTGCCTTCCTATTGCTACGAGTTCCGCGAGCACAATTTCAGCGGCGGCCGGCCCGATGGCACGACGCCGCTCTCGAAGGGCGGGCAGATGGTGCACACCTTCATGGGCCAGGGCTCGTTCGCGACCTATGTGGTCTGCCATGACCGCAATGTGGTGAAGATGGCCGATGACGCGCCGCTGGAAATGCTGGGACCGCTCGGCTGCGGCATCATCACCGGCGCGGGCGCGGTGATCAATTCGCTGAAAGTCGGCGCGGGCCGGTCGATCGCCGTGTTCGGCACCGGTTCAGTCGGGTTGAGCGCGATCATGGCCGCCAAGCTGATCGGCGCGGGCCGGATCATTGCCATTGATCTGCGCGACGAGCGCCTGGCGCTGGCGCGCGAGTTGGGCGCGACCGACACGATCAATCCCGGTAAGGAATCGACACCCGATGCGATTCGCCGCATCACCGGCATCGGCGTCGATTTCACCTTGGAGACGACCGCCCTGATGCCGATCCTGCGCCAGGCGATCGAGATCCTCGCGCCGCGCGGCACCTGCGGTTTCGTTGGTGGTGCGCCGGAAGACGCCGAGATCACCTTCGTCGCCTCCCATGTGATGAATGGTGGCCGGACGGTGCGCGGCATCATCCTGGGCGACACCAACCCGGAAGAGTTCCTGCCGAAGCTGGCCGAGCTCTACCAACTGGGCCGCTTTCCGATCGACAAACTGGTGACCTTCTATCCGTTCAAGGACATCAATCGCGCGATCGAGGATTCGCTCAGCGGCCGCGCGGTGAAACCGGTTCTGCGCTTCTGATCTGGACGGCCGATGTCCGCCTTCGATTCGTCCTTCGGCACCATCGATATCGAGGGTGGGCTGCATGGCATCGCCGGCGGTTCGGACGAGACGGTCGTTCTGCTCCATGGCTGGCCGGCCACGTCGCGCAGCTGGCGCGCGGTGATGCCGTTGCTGACGGAAGCGGGCTATCGCGTCCTTGCCGTCGACACGCCAGGCCTGGGCGAATCGGCGGCTTCATCTGGCGGGTACAGCAAGCGCGCACTGGCCGAAGCGATCCACAACGATCTCGCGCGGCATGGCGTTACCCGCTTCCACCTCGCCGGCCATGATCTCGGCGGCCAGATCGCCTATGCGCTGGCACAGCTTCATCCGGATGCGGTCGCCAGCCTCGCGATTCTCGAGATCGTACTGGCCGGTCATGCGGGATGGGCCGACCTGCCGGTCTGGCATTTCGGCTTCCATCAGGTGCCGGGCCTCGCCGAAGCGCTGACCGCGGGCCGCGAGCGCGTCTATCTCGATTTCTTCTATACCGCCCATCTCGGCCGCGCCGGTGCGATCACCGAAGCCGACAAGGAGGACTTCGTCGCCGCCTATGCGCGGCCCGATGCAATGCGCCGCGGCTTCGAGTACTACCGTGCCTTCTCCACCGACGAAGCCGACAACAAGCACTGGCTGACCGAAGGCCGGATGCTACCGATGCCGGTCCTCTGGCTGGGCGGCGCACTGTCGTTGGGCGACCTGCTGGCGGCGCAGTTGAAGCCGGTGGCCCGCGATCTTCAGGGTGCTGTCATCCCCGGCGCAGGCCATTGGCTGCCGCTCGAAGACCCCGAAGCGGTGGCGCGGTATCTGCTGGCGCTGTATCGCCGGATGGAAGGCCGGGGATAACGATGGCCCAGCGCGGACCACGACCCCGCCGGGTCCCTTCCCAGAACCCGCCGAAGCCCGTATCCTCGCACGGAAATCCGGGGTATCGGCCAAGTCTGGGCAGTTACAATCTCATGCAATCGCGTTCGCTGCGGCATTTTCTGGCGGTGGTCGAGAAGCGCAACATCACGGCTGCGGCGGAGTCGCTCAACATCAGCCAGCCCGCGCTGACCCGCAGCATCCGCCAACTCGAAAAGACGATCGGCGTCGATCTCTTCGAACGTCTGCCGACCGGTGTTGTCCTCACGCGGCACGGCGAGGTGCTGGCCCAGCGCGCCAAGCTGATGGACCTGGAATACAAGCACGCGCTGGCCGAGATCAAGGCGCTGGAACAGGGTCTGAGCGGTACGCTGCAGATCGGCGCCGGCCCGGTCTGGATCACCGACATCCTGCCCGCCGTCGTCGCGCAGTTCAGCACCCAATTCCCGCGCGTCAAAATCCGCCTGATGAGCGGCACGATCGATACGCTGATCCCGGCGCTGATGGCGGGCGATATCGACATCGTATGCAGTACGCTCGCCTTCCCGAGCCAGCCTGAAATCGTGATGGAACCGCTGATCAACATCCGCCATTCCGTGATTGCCCGCGCGAGCCATCCGCTGGCCAATCGCGGCATGGCGACGGCGCAAGACCTGGCGTCCTATCCCTGGCTGGTGTTGGCCAACGACAATGTCGGAACCAGCCGGATCAGCTCGTACTTCGTGGCCAACGGGGTCGAGCCGCCGACCATTGCGGTCGAGACGACATCGATCGGCATCATGAAGATTCTCGAAAAGGGCGACTTCCTGGCGCATATCCCCGAACCCATGCTGAGCGATGCCAACAAATTCGGTCTGCTCAGCATCCCCTATGAGGGCACATTCTGGGAATCCGAAGCCGGCATGACCTATCGCCGCACCAACCGGCCCGTCCGCGCCGTCGAAAGCTTCAAATCGATGCTGCGGCAATCCATGACCGGCGCCCCGCCCAAACCGACGGAAAACCCCCGCCGCAAGCGCTGATCCGGCCCCATAACAGAGGGTTATGTGGGGGCACCGGTTATGAATTGGCCGGTCGCCCGAGGCGCTTCCACAGTGGGCAGACGAACAGTTCGTCTGCTTGGCCGCTTCGCCGGCCCCTGGGAGGCTTTCCATGCCCGCCGTCGTCGAGCCCGCAACGGGCTTGCAGTTCTATGAGTTGAGTCACGAATGGGGCCATGGCGCTCCCAGCCTGCCCGGCTATGACGATGTGAAGATGTTCCGTTCGGTCAACCACGCCAAGTTCGGCGTGATGACCCATCGCATCCGCATGGTGATGCACAGCGGCACCCATCTCAACGCGCCGCGCCATCTGATCCAGAAGGGCGCGGGCGTCGGCGATATCGCGATGGACAAACTGTTCGGTTCGGGCGTCGTCGTCTCGATCCCGAAGGGCGAGTGGGAACTGGTCACCGCCACGGATCTCGAAGCCGCAACCCCCGCCATCGAGCCCGAGGACATCGTCGTCATCGTCACCGGCTGGCATAAGAAATATAGCGACAGCATCGAGTATTTCGGCCATGCGCCGGGGCTCGCCAAAGACGCCGCCGACTGGCTGGTGGCCAAGGGCGTGAAGCTGGTGGGCGTCGACACACCGCAGGTCGATCATCCGCTGGCTACCTCGCTCGGCCTGCACCGCAACGGGCCGCAGATGCGCCGCGTGCCGAAATCCTATGAGACGAAGACCGGCCGCAAGGCGAAAGAGGATTTTCCCGACTGGAACCCCGCGCATCGCGCTTTGCTCGGTGCCGGCATCCCGACCGTCGAGAATGTGGGCGGCGATGTGGGCGAGCTTGCCGGCAAGCGCTGCACCTTCCAGGCCTATCCCTGGAACTGGCCCGAGGGCGATGCCTGCGTGATCCGCTTCGTCGCGATTGTCGATCCTTCGGGCGCCTACCATCTCGGCGCCGGCGCGGCCGCGTAACGGGGACAGACCATGTCGATCAAGAACAGCACCGCCGGCCTGAAGTTCTACAACCTGTCCGCCCGTTGGGGCCACGGCATGCCGGAATGGCCTTCGGCGCCGGGCATCAATGTCCACACCTTGCAATTCCACGCCAAGGACGGCCTCTACACGACCGAGTTCGAAGGCATCATGCATCGCGGCACCCATATGGATGCGCCGATCCATGTGACCGAGAACACGCCGACCATCACCGGCTATCCGCTGTGGCGCTTCTTCGGCACGGGCATCGCCATTTCGATCCCCAAGGGCAAGTGGGAGATCATCACCGCCCAGGATCTCGAAAATGCGACGCCGAAGATCCAGAAGAACGACATCGTGATGATTAACACCGGCATGCACCGCAAGTTCGGCGACACCGACGAGTATTTCAACTACTCGCCCGGCCTCTACAAGGAAGCGGCCGAATGGCTGGTGGAAAAGCAGGTGAAGATGGTCGGCGTCGACGTGCAGGCGCTCGATCATCCGCTCGGCACCAAGCTGGTCGATCACGGCCCGGGCCCGTCGCATCCCTATCTGATGGACGAATACAAGGAAGCGACCGGCGGCCGCGACGTGATGAAGGATTTCCCGTTCTGGGAAATCGCCCACAAGACGCTGATGGTGAAGGGCGGCATTCCCGGCATCGAGAATGTCGGCGGCGATCTCGACCAGATCACCGGCAAGCGCTGCACCTTCATGGCCTTCCCCTGGCGCTGGCCGGAGGGCGACGGCTGCGGCGTGCGCGTGATCGCGATCGTCGATCCGAAGCAGACCTATCGCATCGAACAGGGGAAGTGACGGAGCCATGATCAGCGAGGCGATGCGCAATCCCCTCTCGCTCTTCGATGTGAAGGGCAAGGTGGCGTTGATCACCGGCGCGTCCGGTTCCTTCGGCCATGCGGTCGCCGTGGCCTTGGGCGCGCTGGGCGGCAAGCTGGTTCTGGTGTCGGGTTCGGAAGGCGAGCTCAAGCAGGTGGCCGCCGATGTGACGGAAGCCGGCGGCGAGGCGGTGATCGTCGTGCGCCGGCCCGACAGCCTCGAAGATGCGCAAGCGATGCTGAAGGCCGGACTCGATGCCTTCGGCCATGTCGATCAACTGGTGGTCGCCTCGGGCACCAACAAGGCCGGGTTCATCCAGGACCTCGACTATGAGGACTGGCAGGCGGTGATGGATGCCAATGTGCGCGGTGCCTGGTTCATGGCCAAGGCCATCGGCACCTATTGGATCGAGCAGAAGATCAAGGGCAAGGTGCTGCTGATGTCCTCTGTGCGCGGCCGCCACGGCAACATCTCGGGCTATACCGGCTATTGCGCGTCGAAAGGCGCGACCGATGCACTGACCCGCGTATTGGCGACCGAATGGGCCAAATACGGGATCACTGTGAACGCGATCGCGCCGACGGTCTTCCGTTCGAAGCTGACCGCCTGGATGTGGAGCGACAACGAAGTCGGCCAGGCGACGCGCGCCCGCTCGCTGGCCCGCATTCCGCTGGGCCGGTTGGGCGAGCCGGAAGATCTGATCGGCATGGCGCTCTATCTGTTGGCCCCCGCCTCGAACTTCTGCACCGGCCAGATCATGTATGTCGACGGCGGGTTCACCGCGGGATGAGTGCCGCCCCCAAATCCCGCATCGCGGTGATCGGTGCGGGGCTAATGGGCCACGGGATCGCCTATCTTTTCGCCGCCGCTGGGCACGAGGTGCGTGTCCACGACGCCGATATGGGCGCGCTGGAACTCTTGCCCAAGCGCCTGGGCGCGATCCGCGACCTGCTGGCCGGCCCGATTTCGACGATCGACCGCGTCATCGACTGCCCCGACCTGCCGGACGCTGTTGAACACGCCGATCTGGTCATCGAGGCGGCAGCCGAAAAGGTCGAGATCAAGCGATCCATCTTCGCCGCACTCGAATACTACACGCCCAAACACGCGATCCTGGCCAGCAACACTTCGGTCATCCCGATCGCGCGGATCGCCGAGGATGTGGGCGACAAGAGCCGCGTGATCGGCGCCCATTTCTGGAATCCGCCGCATCTGGTCCGCCTCGTCGAGGTGATCGTTTCCGCCGAATCGAGCCGGCCCGCGGCACTGAAGATGGTCGAATTGCTGCGCGCGGTCGGCCACCACCCGGTTCTGGTCAACCGCGACATCCCGGGCTTCATCGGCAACCGGCTGCAGCATGCGCTCAAACGCGAGGCCATCGCTCTCGTCGCCGCAGGCATCTGCGATGCCGAGACAGTGGACGATGTGGTCAAGCTCGGCTTCGGCGCGCGGCTGGCGGTGCTGGGGCCGCTCGAACAATCCGACATGGTCGGGCTTCAGCTCACCAAGAACATCCATGACGTGCTGATCAGCGACCTCGATGTCACGCCCCATACCCACCCCTATCTCGATGCGCTGGTGGCCAAGGGCAATCTCGGCATGAAGACTGGCAAGGGTTTTCGGAATTGGACGCCGGAACAGGCGCGGGCCGTGCGCGACCGGCTGGCCCAGTTCCTGGCCGACGCGGCGGCGCGGGAAGCGAAGAAGACCTAGGCCGTCACACCCACCGATTTTGCTGCGGCGACGATCCCGGCCCAGGTCACGCCGTCGATCGGGATGCCTTGCTCCAGCCGTCGCTTGCGCGACTGCCGTTCGGGTTCGCCGGCGGTGACCACCGGATGATCCTCGTTCGCAGCGGGCGAATCGGTGACGTGCTTCAGGATCGCTTCGATCTCACGGTGGAACACCGTATCGGGCGTGAAGCGCTGCGGATCGATCAGGATCGCCAGCATGCTGTTGGTGAGGCCGCGGTCGCGCGCGGTGCCGGCCTGGTTGGTGACGCCGCCGGTCAGCGCACCGGCCAGCAATTCGCACATCACCGCGAGACCGGAGCCCTTGTGCTCGCCGAAGGGCAGGATGGCGCCTTTCGGTTCTTCGTAGAGCACGGCGGGATCGGTGCTGGGCGCGCCGGTGACGTCGATCAGCGTGCCCGGCGATAAGTGCCGCTTCTCGTTATAGGCCACGCGCACCTTGCCGATGGCGATCTTGCTGGTGGCGAAGTCCAAAATGAACGGCGGATGGTTGATGCTGCCCGGCACGGCGATGCAGATCGGATTGGTGTGCAGCCGCCCGTCGGACCCGCCATACACGGCCACGCGCGGGGCGCCGAATACCACGTTGACGAAGAAGATCGAGATCAGATTGGCCGCGCAGGCCAGTTCCGCATAGGTGCCGACGCGCGCGATATGGTGAGAATTGCGCAGCGCGACGATGGCAGTGCCGGACGCCCGCGCTCTCTCGATGCCCCAGAGCGTCGCCTCGCGCGCCAGCACATGGCCGAAACCCATATCGCCGTCGAAGATTCCGATGGCCCCGTCGTCGCGCAGCAATTGGACATGGGCATTGGCATGCAGCTTTTCCGCCTTGCGATCGTGGATATAGGTCGGCAGCAACCCGACACCATGACTGTCATGGCCGGCCAGATTGGCATCGACCAGGTGATCGGAGACGATCTTGGCCTCCTCGGCATTGCTGCCGGCGGCCGTCAGCATGCGGCGTACGAGGTCGCGCAGAAGCTCGTGGCCGATCACATGGGCGTCAGGTGTGGAGGATTTCATTGCACTCACAGGGTGAACATCTTGCCGGGGTTCATGATGTTGTCGGGATCGAGGGCGCGCTTGATCCCGCGCATCATATCCAATGCCGCGGCATCGTGCTCGATTTCCATATACTTCATGTTCGACTGGCCGATCCCATGCTCGCCGGTGCAGGTGCCGCCCATGGCGATGGCGCGTTCGACCATGCGGTCGACGAAGTCCATCACGCCTCTGAACTCGGCCGGATCGTCCACATCGATCAGCGGCAGAACGTGGAAATTGCCGTCGCCCACATGGCCGACGATCGGCGCGATCAGGCCCGAAGCGACGATATCGGCCTTGGTCTCCTCGACACAGTCGGCCAGCCGCGCGATCGGCACGCAGACATCGGTGGGGAAACCCTTGGCGCCCGGACGCAGCCCCATCGCCGCCCAATAGGTGTTGTGGCGCGCGGTCCAGAGCCGCGAACGATCCTCGGGCCGTGTGGCCCAAGTGAAATCGCCGCCGCCGAATTCCGCCGCGATCTCGCGGAAGAATTCCGACTGTTCCTGCACGCCCGCCGGCGTGCCGTGGAATTCGCAGAACAGCATCGGCGTTTCGGGCAGGTCGAGCTTCGAATAGGCGTTGCAGGCTTTCACCTGCACCTCGTCGAGCAGTTCGATGCGCGCAATCGGGATGCCGAGCTGAATGGTGCGGATCACCGCATCGCAGGCATCCTTCACCGTCTTGAACGGGCAGACGCCTGCGCCGATTTCCTCGGGGATGCCGTAGAGGCGCAAGGTGACTTCAGTGATGAGGCCGAGCGTGCCCTCGGAGCCGACCATCAGCCGCGTCAGATCGTAACCGGCCGAGGACTTGCGCGCGCGCGTGCCGGTATGGGCGATCTCGCCATTGGGCAGCACCACGGTCAGCGCCAGGACGTTGTCCTTCATCGTGCCGTAGCGCACCGCATTGGTGCCCGAGGCGCGCGTGCTGGCCATGCCGCCCAGCGAACATTCGGCGCCCGGATCGATCGGGAAGAACAGGCCTTCGCTCTTGACCGCGTCGTTGAGCTGTTTGCGCGTGACACCCGCTTCGACGACGCAGTCGAGATCCTGCACGTGGATCGCGATAATCTTGTTCATCTGCGACGTATCGACCGAGATGCCGCCGAAGGGCGCGTTGACATGACCCTCGAAGGACGTGCCGGTGCCGAAGGGAATGATCGGCACGCGATGCTCCGCACAAAGCGCGACGATGGCGGCGGCCTCTTCCGTCGTGTGCGGGAACACCACCGCATCCGGCGGCTGGTTCGCGACGCGCGAGAGCG
>CAZNZI010000536.1:0-2776 GCA_964577475.1 uncultured Rhodospirillaceae bacterium | reverse complement strand
GCCTCAAGACTTACGTGCATCCGCGGGTCGAGCCGGAGGTGGCGTTCCTGCTGAAGCGCCCGCTTTCCGGCGCGGTCTCCCCTGCGGAAGCCGTGACGGCGATCGCCGCGGTGGCGCCCGCGATGGAGATCATCGATTCGCGCTTCGAGAACTTCAAGTTCACGCTGCCCGATGTGGTAGCCGATAACGCATCGTCATCCGGCTTCGTGCTCGGCTCATGGAGCGAACCCAGTGCGGACCTCTCCAACCTCGGCATGATCATGGAGTTCGACGGCCGCCCGGTACAGATCGGCTCGACCGCCGCCATCCTCGGCGACCCGATCCGTTCGCTGGTCGCCGCATCGCGGATGGTCGGCAAGGCCGGCTTCCGCCTCGAAGCCGGTTGGGTCGTGATGGCGGGTGCCGCCACTGCCGCCCAAGCCCTCGTGCCGGGTGTCCATGTGCGGAACAGCGTCGAGGGATTGGGCCACGTGGCGTTCCACGTGGGGGAATAGGGCACTCGCTGATCTTCGGGGGAAGTTCAGGTGGTCTCAAAGCTGTGGACCTTTCTAAACTCGCCCCCGTCGCGAACAACGAAAGTGGCCCTGGCCGTCATCGGTATCGGAGTAATTGCGCTCACTTGGCCCCCCCGGAAGGATCCTTGTCCCATCGACGAGGGAATGCCCCTCGCGGACATGATTGCTAGTTATCCTCGTGGCTACAGTCACATACCAAAGGGGTTTGTAATCGAACGTAGGTCGGTCCACTGGACGGCGATTGCCGACTACGGTGTCTACATTTATCCAACGAAAGCATCGGAAGCGCAGTTCGCGAAGGCAGGTTTTTCCAGTTACCCCGGAAGTGGCGCTTTCTGCGTCGTCAAAGGTCCGGATGGCAGTGAATGGATATTTTCACAGAAGGGAGGCAGAGGAAGCACCACAGCCTCCGGCTATATTCCCAGAGAACTCGTCTATGTTGACGAAGACTTGCCCGATATGACTAAGCCGCGCCCCTGAGCGCGCTTTTATCCCTCTCGTGCCAGAAGGTCTCCGCCAGCACCTGCGCCTCGTCCTGCGTGGTCGCGCGGCCCATTGCCTTGAGCGCCACCGCTGCCGTTCCCGTCACCATCGTTTCGGCCACGGGATCGCTGGTCCGGCCCGTCCACACATCGCGCAGGCGGGCGAGGTCGGCGGGGTCTTCGTGGGGCAGGGTCGCGACGTTGAGGAGGGGCGGCCAGGTTTCTTCCGTCATCGTCACGCCGTTGATCAGCGCAACGTCGAGCGGCTTCTCGGGGCGGCGTTCCGCTTCGCCGCCATCGCCCTTGAATACGGCGAGGCGCGGCTGGCGCACGAGAATGCCGGTGGTCTGGTGCAGCGGGCGATAGGGCGGGTGGGCAACGCCGATCATCTGGCACGCGGCCTCGAACGGGTTGAGCGCCTTCGCGACCGTGTGGAACGGACTGCGGACACCGATGATCGGTTTCAGTGTCAGCAACTCGCCGAGCCGCGCGCTAATGACCGAGAGCGGCACATAGGTAAAGCAGCGCGAGGTCAGTTGCGCGGCGGCGTCGTCCATCGATGTCGCCGGCGCAATACCCAACGCGCCCAGTGCGGCTTCCGTGAACAAGCGTCCCGCCGTGTGCTCGGCGCCGCCATGCATCGCGACGCGGATGCCGGCGCCCGAAAGCAGCAGCGCGCTCAGCACGAACCACGGCAGGCGGTTCTTCTTCCCCGCATAGGCGGGCCAGTCGAGATCGGCGGTCGGCGCGCCGGTGGGACGATGCAGCGTCTCGCGCGCGGCCATCACCAGCCCTGCAAGTTCTTCTGATGTTTCCCCCATCACGCGCATCAGGCAGAGAAACGCGCCGAGTTGAATCGGCTCGACATCGTTTCTCATAATCATCCGCCCGGCTTCGAATGATTCATTTTCCGTCAGGTGCCGCGCGAGTTGCGGACCTTTGCCCAAGGCACGCACGAATTGCGCGAACGGATGTTCTTCGATGGATGCCATGCTCTCGCGCTGCTGGTGGTTAACGGCCTCCGCATGATAGCATCTCGAACGTTTGGTTGGAGCCTCTCTCTTAAGGAAGAAGGCACATCATGGACGTTGTAGACCTTTCCCGTCTGCAGTTCGCGCTCACCGCGCTCTATCACTTCCTCTTCGTTCCCCTGACGCTCGGACTCTCCATTCTGCTCGGCATCATGGAGACCGTGTATGTCATGACCGGCCGTGTCATCTGGCGCGACATGGTGCGCTTCTGGGGACTGCTGTTCGGCATCAATTTCGCCATGGGTGTCGCCACCGGCATCACCTTGGAATTCCAGTTCGGCACCAACTGGGCCTATTTCTCGCATTACGCGGGCGATGTGTTCGGCGCGCCGCTGGCGATCGAAGGGCTGATGGCCTTCTTCCTCGAAGCCACCTTCGTCGGCATTTTCTTCTTCGGCTGGGACAAGGTTTCGCGCGTCCAGCATCTGGCCAGCACCTGGCTGCTGGCGATCGCCACCAATTTCTCGGCGCTGTGGATCCTGATCGCCAATGGTTGGATGCAGAACCCGGTCGGCGCGCATTTCAATTTCGACACGATGCGCATGGAGGTGGACGACTTCAAGGAGGTCCTGTTCAACCCCGTGGCGCAGGACAAGTTCGTCCATACGGTGAGCGCGGGCTATGTCACCGGCTCGGTCTTCGTGATGGCGGTGGCAGCTTGGTATCTGCTGCGGGGCAAGCATCGCGCGCTTGCCGTTCGCTCGATGACCGTGGCGGCAAGCTTCGGTCTCGCCTCGGCGCTGTCGGT
>CAZNZI010000535.1:0-2287 GCA_964577475.1 uncultured Rhodospirillaceae bacterium | reverse complement strand
GGTACCCACGTCGAACACCATCAGATCCATGGAGACGCGACCGACCAGCGGCACTCGGCTCTCTCCCACAATGGCGCTGCCGCGATTGGACAAGGACCGCAGCAGACCATCGGCATAGCCGGCGGCGACCACGGCAAGCCTGGTCCTGCCCGGCGCGCGCCAAGTCGCACCATAGCCAACGGTCTCCCCCTGGTCAATGTCACGCACCTGGACGATTCGGCCTTTCAGGTCAATGACTTGCACCATCGGATTGGATTGGTGCGGGGTCGGATTCACGCCATAGAGCGAGGCCCCCAGCCGCACCCAATCGCCATGCCATTCGGGGCCCAAGAAGATGCCCGCCGAGGCGGCCAGGCTCATCGGGATGCCGGGGAACAGGCCGCGGACCGCGGCGAAGCGATCGCGTTGGGTTTTGTTGAGCGGATGCATCGGGTCTTCGCTGACCGCGAGATGGCTCATCACCATCATCAAGTCGAAACGCGCGCGCGTGGCCGTGTCGGAAGCGAAGGCGCGCGCTTCCTTTTCCGAGAGACCGAGGCGCGATAGCCCGGTGTCGACATGCACCACCGCGGGCAGTTTCCGCCCCTGCCCCTTGGCATGCGCCGCCCATTGCGCGATCTGCTCGGGACTGTTGAGGATCGGCCAGAGGCGGTTGGCGGTGAAGTCGGCTTCGGTCCCGGCGAAAGGGCCCGAATGGATCAGGATCTCGGCCTCGGGCAACACACGGCGCAGGCTGATCCCTTCGTCGAGGGTCGCCACGCCGAAGCGGGTGCAGCCCACCTTGGCCGCGAGAGCGGCACCCACCTGCGCCGCGCCCAGCCCATAGGCGTCGGCCTTGACGATGCCGATACCGCGCGCACCCGGCGCGCGCGCCATCAGCCGCCGCCAGTTCTCGACGACGGCGTCGAGATCGATGGTCAGCACCGCGCCGGCGCGGGCGGCGGCGTCGGACGCCATGGTCAATCCTCGGGGAATTCGCTGCCGTGCTGCTCGTCGAGATCGGCGAATTTGGTGAACTGGCCGTCGAAGAACAGTTTGACGCTGCCGACAGGGCCGTGGCGCTGCTTGGCCACGATCACCTCGGCGGTGTTGTGCACCTGGGCCGCGCGGGCCTGCCAATCGGCATAGCGCTTATCAAATTTATCATCCGTCTCGTCGGACTTGCGGCCCGGTTCGGCGCGTTCGAGGTAATACTGTTCACGGAAGATCAGCAGCACCACGTCAGCGTCCTGCTCGATCGAACCCGATTCACGCAAATCCGCCAGTTGCGGCTTCTTGTCGTCGCGGGCTTCCACCGCGCGTGACAGCTGGCTGAGCGCCAGGATCGGCACGTTCAATTCCTTCGCCAGCGCCTTCAGCCCGCGGGTGATGTCCGAGATTTCCTGCACGCGGTTCTCGAAGCGCCCGCCGTCGCCGTGATGCGAAGACAGAAGCTGAAGATAGTCGATCACGATCATGTCGAGCCCGTGGGTGCGCTGGAGGCGCCGCGCGCGGGTGCGCACCGCCGAGACCGAAAGGGCCGGCGTGTCGTCGATGAAGATCTGGGTGGAATGGAGTTCCTGGGCAGTCGCCACCAGCCGGTCGAAGTCGGGGTGCGACAACTCGCCCTGGCGCACCTTGTGCGACGGGATTTCGGCGCGCTCGGCGATGATGCGGGTGGCCAACTGCTCGGATGACATTTCCAGCGAGAAGAAGGCGACGCGGCCGCCCTCCATCGTCTTCTTCTCGCCGCTCTCGCTGACCTCCTCGCGGAAGGCATGGGCGGCGTTGAAGGCGATGTTGGTGGCGAGCGCCGTCTTGCCCATCGAGGGGCGGCCGGCGAGGATGATCAGGTCCGAGCGGTGCATGCCGCCCAGCTTGCGGTCGAGATCGCGCAGCCCGGTGGTGATGCCCGAAAGCTTGCCCTCGCGCTTATGGGCCGCCTCGGCCTGTTGCACCGCCTTGACCAGCGTGTCGCGGAAACCCTGGAAGCCGCCTTCAGCCTGACCCGAGGTGGCGAGATCGAACAGCCGTGCTTCCGCCGTCTCGACCTGTCCGCGCGCCGCCTCGCCCGCCTGGGGCTGGAAGGCCTCGTTGACCATCTCCTCGCCCAGCGCGATCAGCTCGCGGCGCAGATGGAGATCATAGATCAGGCGGCCGTAATCGAGTGCGTTGATGATGGTCGCCGCGCCGCCGACCAGCCGCGCCTGGTAACCGTCGGCGCCCTGGGCCTTGAGATCGGGATCGTGGCCCAGCCAGCTTTTGAGGGTGATCGCCGAGGCGATCTGGTTCTTGGCGGCCAGCGCCA
>CAZNZI010000534.1:0-8686 GCA_964577475.1 uncultured Rhodospirillaceae bacterium | reverse complement strand
GCGCATGGGCTTCGGCGTCGGGATGAAATTGCGCACAGTCGATCCCGTTCGCGATCACGGCCCAGCGTCGCGGACGATAACCGATCGACTGATGCCAGGCCTTGCCGGCTTCAGCATTGGCGACGACGGCGTCGGGGCCGGGGGAGAGGATAGCAAGGAGCCTGACCAGCGCGCGGGTCTGCCAGCCGACCACCTCCGGCGGCATATACGAGCTTCGCAGCGTCCAAACCACCGGCTTGCGCACCATTCTTGCTGCGGCGAGACCGAACAGATCGGCGTGGTAGAGCCAGGTCTGGACGAGATCGGCCCGGCTTTCGCGGATCAGCTGCATCAACTTTGGAAGATGAAGAGCCGCCGAAAGCTTGTTGCCGAAGCCGAGCACGTGAACGGCATGGCCCGCCTGCCGCAGCTTCTCACCCCAGACACCGTCGTCGAGCAGAGAGATCACGATATGCCGGACCTGGCCGGGATCGCTGTTGAGGACCAGCGTCGCCAGCTGCCGTTCGGCACCGCCCGCGCCAAGGCCGGTGATCACATGGACGATCGTGACAGGTGTTCCTAGCTGGGCTGCGGCGGTAGACATTTCTGCCGCTAACAGACAGTATTTTGGGCCTCTATACAAATGGTTAGTGGGCCGGGCGCCCCCGCATCGTCATGCAGCGGCAACGCTGTTTTACGGGCGGATCGGCTAGGATGGTCCCTGGCCGAGTATCAGGGTGATGACATGAAGCGGATCACGGCAGGGGCCGGCATTCTCTTCGGCGTTTTGGGTACGACGATGGCCGATGCCGCTATCGCGGCCGGTACCGCAACGCCGATCAAACATGTGATCGTGATCATCGGCGAGAATCGCGGGTTCGATCATCTGTTCGGCCTTTACCGCCCCAGGCAAGGCCAAACGATCGACAATCTGTTGTCGAAAGGCATCCTCACCGCTCACGGGTCTCCCGGACCGCATTTCGGCGATGCCGCCCAAGCTCAGGCCAAGCCGCAAGGCCAGTACTTCGTCAGCGCTGCGGCCAAGACGCCCTACGCCACGCTGCCGCCGCCCGACTTGGCCGGAACGATGAACCTGGGCACCGACAAGAACCCGATGCCCGGCTACGGTTACGGGACGCCAGCGGCTTTCGCCACCGATGCGGCGGCCGCCGCGGTTGAGCGCGATCTGGCCCCCGCCGACATCCATTTGATGACCACAGGCACCACGGGGCTCGCGACACGAGAGGGGCCGGATACGCGCATTGCCCATGCGACGGCACTGCCAAACGGGCCATTCCGCCTGACCGGCCATGACCTGCCTTACGATGCCTATACCGGCGACACAGTGCACCGCTTCTTCCAGATGTGGCAGCAGTCCAATTGCAGCGCCGCCCACGCCACCACGGCCAATCCGAGTGGCTGCCTCAACGATCTTTATCCTTGGGTCGCGACGACCGCGCGCAATACGAATCGCGGCGGCGGCTCGTCCATGGGCGTCTACGACATGGAAGCCGGCGACGCGCCGTATCTGAAGCAACTCGCCGATACCTACACGCTGGCCGATAACTACCACCAGCCGGCGATGGGTGGCACGATGATTCAGCACCACTATCTCGGTGCCGGGGACGCGCTCTTCTACAGCGACGGAAAGGGCAGACCCGCTGTGCCGCCTAAACACATCGCCAACCCCGAACCCAGGGTGGGGACAGACAATGAGTACGCGGCTGACGGTGCTTACGTGGCCTGCGGCGATCGGCAGCAGCCCGGTGTCGGCGCCGTCGTCGACTATCTCGCCCATCTGCCCAGGCCACTCAAGTCGGGATGCGAACCGGGGCACTATTACGTGGTCAACAATCTCGGCCCGGCGTGGCTCGACGACGGCACACCCACCTCGGGTGAATTCGTCGTCCCTCCATCCCATGTCCGCACCATCGGCGATGCGCTGACGGAACGGCACATCTCGTTTGCGTTCTACGGCGGCGGTTACGCGGCAGCTTCAGCGGGGAAGACCGCCACCTTCTGCCCGATCTGCGGGCCATTCGCCTATTCGGCCTCAATGAACGCGCCCGAGTCGCGCCGCCTTCACCTCAGGGATGTGCAGGACTTCATGGCCGAAGCGGCCAACGGCATCCTGCCGTCGGTGTCCTATGTGAAACCCGATGGCTGGCTCGACGGCCATCCACAGACCTCGAAGGTCAGCCTGTTCGAGGCGTTCACGCGCAACGTCGTCTCGCGCATCGAAGCCAATCCCAAGCTGTTCGCCGACACAGCGATCTTCGTGACCTTCGACGAAACCGGCGGTTATTGGGACTCGGGCTATATGCAACCGATCGACTTCTTCGGCGATGGCCCGCGTGTCCCCATGATCGTCATATCGCCGTTCAGCAGAGGCGGGCGCGTGGTTCATACCTATTACGACCACGTCTCGATCCTGAAATTCATCGAGCGCAATTGGGGGCTACCGGCACTCACGCGGCGCAGCCGCGACCGTTTGCCGAATCCGAAGACAGCGCCGGGCAATCCTTATGTGCCGGTCAACAGCCCGGCCATCGGGGACCTGTTTGAGATGTTCACATTTTAAGCCAAATAGTAGTCGTCATTGCGAGGAGCAAAGCGACGAAGCAATCCAGGATTTTGGCGAGGCCCTGGATTGCTTCGCTACGCTCGCAATGACCCAAGATTACCTAAAAGCCGGTTCGTCGAAGCTGCGCAGCTTGCGCGAGTGGAGTTGGTCAATCGAGGCGCGCAGGCTGCGCATCGTCTCGACGCCGATCACAAGGTGCTGGCTCACCCGCTCACGGTAGAAGCTGTCGGCAGCACCCTTGGTCTTCAACTCGCCGTGATAGGGCTTGTCGGAGACGCAAAGCAGGGTGCCGTAGGGCACGCGGAAGCGGTAGCCGTTGGTGGCGATCGTCGCCGACTCCATGTCCACCGCGATCGCGCGCGTCTGGTAGAGGCGCGGATAGAGGTCGCGGTAGCGCAATTCCCAATGCCGATCGTCGGTGGTGTAGACGGTGCCCGTGCGCATGCGCGTCTTGAGATCGCCGCCCTTGAGGCCGGTCACGCGCGCCACGGCGTCCTGCATGTGCACTTGGATTTCGGCGATCGGCGGAATCGGCACATATTGCGGCACATCGGCGTCGAGCACATGGTCGTCGCGCGCATAGGCATGGGCGAGCACATAATCGCCGAGATACTGGCTGCGGCGCAGGCCAGCGCAATGGCCCAGCATGATCCAGGCGTGGGGCCGCAGCACGGCGATGTGGTCGGTGATCGTCCGGGCATTGGCGGGCCCGACACCGATATTCACCATGGTGATGCCGTTGCCGTCCGGACGGACCAGGTGATAGGCGGGCATCTGCGGCAGATACTGCGGCGCTTCGCCTGAAGCGGTATCTTTCGAAATCCGCATATTGGGCAGATAGACATCGCCCGGCTCGACGAAGGCCGAATACTCATCTCCGTCGTCGACTTCCTTCTTGCCGAAGGCGCGAAAGGCTTCGACGTAGCGCTGATAGTTGGTCAGCAGCACGAACCGCTGGAAGTACTTCGCCGAGGTGCCGGTGTAGTGGGGCAGGCGGTGCAGCGAGAAGTCGACGCGCTCGGCACTGAACAGCGCGAGCGGCTTCGGCCCGTCGAGATCGCGGTACCGTGTGCCGTTGACAATCGTGTCGTCGATGATGCCGAGATCGGGCATCGCGAAATAGGCCTGCATCTCGCGAACACGGCTTTCACTGACACCGGTGGTCGCACCTGCCACGACGAAGGGCAGGGGCATCGGCCGCGTGCTGATGCCGACCCAGACGGGAACCTTGTGGTGCGCGAGCAGCAGGCGGATCTGTTCGCGGTAATACGAATCGAACAACTGCGGTTGGGTCAGAGTCGTCGCGTAGGCACCGGGATCGTGCAGAGCACCATAGGATTCGCGCGTCGTGATGTTGATCTCGGAAGCGTTCACCTGGATGCCGATATAGGGGTAGCGCATGTCGCCCGCACCGGCGGCCAATTGCTTGGCACTGCCGCCCGCGATCAGGTCGTGGACGCGCTTCATCTCGTCGGCGCCATACTGATAGATAGCGGCGATCCGCTCCACCGCGGCATCGGCGTCGGTGAAGGGCTTCAGGTCTTCGGCATAGGGGCGGAAAACGCCTTCGCTCATGATCTGCGGCGCGCCGTTTGCCAGCGCTTAACTCCCTGTCGGCTGGTTATAAGTGCCGCAGTCAGAGCCGCTTGTCCATCGCTGTTCCGTGAACGACATCGCTCCACTATCCGTATCCCGCGGTTTGACTTTGCAGTCGCCGTGGGTCACTTTATTCTCACTGTTGACAGACAGTTCGGAGGTCCGGGCTCTAGCATGTTTCGGAATATTTTTGTATCGGGATCTGCCACCGCTTTTATCTTTGCGTTTCTTCTGATTTCTCCATCTGTAGCGCAAAATGTACCGACGATCTTGGCTCAATGTCAGGGCAACGCGGCGCCGCAGCAACGCTCCGCCGCCTGTGGCACGTTGATCGATGGCGGCCTGCTCGACACGCGCGATATGGCGCTGGCGCGCTATTTTCGGGCCAGCGCGGAACTCGACCTAGGGCATCGCACCGCGGCACTCGGCGATCTCGACAAGGCGCTGGCTGCGGACGACTCTTTGTGGATCGCCCATTGGCTACGTGGGGAGGTTGCAGATGGCCGGCGCCTCTACGCGACCACGGAGACCGATTGGACTGCCGTCATCAAAATCCTTCCCAAGGCCCAAACGGCATATATGGGCCGCGGCTCGGCGCGAGATCTGGCCGGCGACGCGGCCGGCGCTGTCGCGGACTTCGAAAAGGCGGTCGAATTGGCGGGGAGCGCGGGGCCCGACGCGGACGTGTATTTCGGCCGCGCCGAGGCGTATTACGGAGCACTTGATCTCGATCGCGCCAAAGCCGACTTCGATCAAGCCATTCAGCGCGAGACGCACAGGCCGACCTATTATTCGGGGCGCGCAATCGTCCGCTATCTGATGGGCGACACCGATGGAGCGCTGACCGACCTGTCGCGCATCACGGAACTGCGCTCCAATGAATACTATTATCTTCTCTGGCTCTATCTGGCCGAACTACGTGAAGGAAAAACCGCGGAGAGCAATCTGCGGGATCGATCGCAGGGCTTCAATCTGTCGCAATGGCCTGGTCCGATCGTGCGCCTCCTGCTCGGCGATACCGTGCGCGATCAAATTGTGCCGCCGCCGGAACCGGAACTATGGTCGGCAGCCGATCGAAAACTAGGATCCGACTGCGAAATGGATTTCTTCCTTGGCGAGCAGGCCTTGCTCAAAGGGGATAAGGCCAAGGCAAAAACGCTGTTCAAGAACGCGATGTCGACGGGCATAAAAGAGTATGTCGAATACCGTGCGGCCAAATTCGAACTGGAGCATATGAAACCGTGAAAACGAAGTTCCCGTTGCGCAAAGAATTTGCGCCGATCTTGGTTGGCCTTGCGTGCTTGGCTGGATGCGCCCATCCCGGCGACCTTCAGGGAAGCCGAGGACGTGCTACGTTCAGCGCTACGGCGCGCGACAACGCCCAGATCGAGCTCTCTAACCGTCTGATGGAAGGCTGGGCCATCGCGAAGAACCGGCCCGCAGCCGTCATGGTTCTCCAAGAGCTATCCGACCGCGGCAGTGCCCCGGCCGCAATGCTGATCGGCGAAGACTACATCGCCGGCGCCGGCGTGCCGCGCAATCCCGAGATGGGTGTGTCGTGGCTTCAGAAAGCCGCGGACCGAAATCTGGCTCAGGCGAAGGCAGAACTGGCTTTCGTCTACATGCGCGGCGTCGGCGTAACTGCGGACTACAAGCGTTCGTACGATTTTGCGCGAAGCGCGGCCGATCAGGGCTCGGGCTCAGGCATGACGGCGCTGGGTCTTCTCTATAACAATGGTTTCGGCGTGCCGCAGGATCATTACGCCGCGATGAAGTGGTTCCAGAAGGGGGCAGGCAAGCGCGACTCCAGCGCCATGTCGCAGTTGGGCACGCTTTACCGCGATGGCAACGGCGTTCCGGTGGACTATGCCCTCTCTTACGCGTGGTTCAGCCTTTCGTTCGCCTATACCGCCAACAATTATGACCGTGCCTATGTCACGAAGTTGCGTGACGATGTTGCGCTCATGATGTCCCCCGAGGATGTCGCCACCGGCAGAGCGATGGCCGCAGCGTGGAAACCCGATGCGGCTATGGACCGGAGTCTGATTACCGCAAACCACAGCCAGACGGGCGGCGGGGGGCACGATGACATTGTCGTTCCCGCGGCGCCGAACCCGGACAGTACGGCCTACCGGAAGCCTACGGATCTGGCGGTCGCCGAACGTCAACAGACCGAGGATATAGAGGTGGCGGAAGACGGCACCGTCACGACCAAGTTCACCGGTGAACTCGAAATCAAGAACGAGTCGGCAATCGGGCAGTATTCGCAGCAGCCGTTCCCATTTAACAGTTCGATCGAGTCCCTCGACATCGTCGAAGCGCACACATTGAAACGCGACGGTCGCAAGCTGCCGGTCGATGTATCGGCGATCTTCGAGCAGTTGGTGCCGGGGACTCCGACCAACCCGATCTACAGCGATCAGAAACAGAAGATCGTGCTTTTTCCCGACGTTGAAGTCGGCGACGTGCTTTCGGCCACCGTCAAATACGTTTCACACCCCTATCTGCCCGGTCTGTTTTCGCTTTTCCGCGACTATAGTCGAACCTTCGCTCACAACGATGTATCGGTGCGACTGACAGTGCCCAAGTCGATGCCGCTTCACACGGAAACCCACGAACTCAAATTCAGCAAACACGAAGCTGGCGACAAACTTGTCTACGAATGGCACTACGCCAATCCGCGGCCGCTCGCCGAGGACAATATCGTCCTCGATGCGTCCGATCGCGTACCGCGGCTTTTCGCGTCAAGCTTCGCCACCTACGATCAAATGGCCCATGCCTATGCGGCCGTCGCCGCCGCCAAGACGGCCGTCACACCGGCCATTCAGAAAACAGCCGACGAAGTGACGTCCGGCATCACTGACCGGCGTAAACAAGCTGAAGCCCTATACTATTGGGTCAGCCGACGTATTCGCTACGTGGCCATTGAATTGGGACGCGGGAGCATCGTGCCCCACGCCGCAGACACGATCCTCACCAACCGCTATGGCGATTGCAAAGATCACAGCGCCCTGTTGGTCGCGCTGCTCAAGGCCAAAGGTATCGAGGCGGACATCGTTCTGATCAACTATGGATCAAGCTATGCGCTGCCCTCACCTCCGACATTGGCGGCGATGAACCACGCGATTACCTATCTTCCAGAATTTGACCTCTTCGTAGACTCGACCGCCGGCGTCGCGCCGTTCGGCGTCCTGCCGTTCGGCGAACATGGCAAGTCAGTGGTGATTGCCACCGAAAAGGGACAATCCGTGCGCCGCACCCCGACCATCCAGAACGGCGAGGCCTCAATCACGTTGAAGACCAAGTTCCACTTCGAAACCGATGGCCGCATAGTCGGCGACAGTGAAGCCGTGTCCACCGGACCATTTGCGGTGTGGCTACGTCAGGTCGCCGCCAATGTCCAGAACACGGGGCTGGAGCAGGCGGCCAAGCAAGAACTCAAGTCGAAGGGTCTCGACGGCAAAGGCCGTTTCGAATTCTCGTCGCCGTTCGATATCGCCACGTCGTACCGCATCGCCAGCCATTTCGAGACGGTGCGGCGGCAGGAGTGGATGGAGGGCACGTCATTTTACCCGACGGACGGCCTCGCGCTCGGCTCACGTCCAGGGGAAATGCTGTTGGGGCCGATCGACCGCACCGATATTCGCAACAGCGAACCGACGCCATGCATGCCGGGGCAGGAGGTCGAAGACATCTCCTTCGACCTGCCGAAGAACAAGCATCTGCGCGAATTGCCGAAGGGGATGGAGTTCTCCAACAAGCTGGTTCACTACAAGTCGGAATGGATGCAGACGGGGCAGACCGTGACGGTGCACCGCGAATTCTCGTCCTACGCGCTCAGCCCGGTCTGCATCGGTGATACGCGACTCGTGGCGGCCAAAGCGCTAAACGACATCCGGACCGATTACAGCAAATCAATCACGCTGGTCGGGAACTGACGACGTGCAGGCGGCTAGGCCGCCGCAGGGCGGTGCCGTAGCCCCGCGCCCAGTCCGGGCAGGATCATGGTCATCACGGCGCCCAGCGCGATCAGGGCGAAGGCCGGGTAGGGGGACTGGGTCGCGTCCCAGAGCACGCCGCCAAGCACCGAGGCGACTACCGAGCAGTTGTAGCTGACCATGAACATGCCGGCCGACATGCGCGGCACATCCTCGGCCGCCGATAGGAGCGGCGGCAGGGTCAGGACCAGGACCATCACGCCCGCCGTCGTCGCGCCCAGCAGCCCTGCGCTCAGGATGCACCAGATTCCGTCGAGGAAGACGAAGCCCAGAGTCCCCACCAACATGAGTGCCGCCATGGTGCAGATCGGCCAGATCTTGCCGGCGAGGCGGCCGGCAATGAACAGGAACAGAATCGAGATCGGCACCTGGCCGAGATTGAGCGAGGTCAGCGCCTGGCCGATCATCTCCGGCCGCCCGACATGGGTGAGAAAGTCGGGGATGAAGGCGTTCGAACTCCAGTAGACGAGATTGGCGCCCCCCAGGGCGAAGGCCAGCCGCCACATCAGCCCATTGCGCCAGTTGGGCC
>CAZNZI010000533.1:0-2672 GCA_964577475.1 uncultured Rhodospirillaceae bacterium | reverse complement strand
GACTGGCGGCAATCGGCGCGCAACGATCCTCTGTATGTGCGCGAGACGGAATGGATGGCGGCGCAGTCGGTCTGGCTGTGGGCCGACAACAGCCCGTCGATGCATTGGCGCTCCTATAGCGATCTGGTCGAAAAGCGCGACCGCGCGCTCTTGTTGGCTCTGGCCCTCGGCGCCCTGCTGTTGCGCGGCGGCGAGCGGGTCGGCGTGCTCGGTGTGGAGCGGCCGGCGGCCATGGGCCGCGCCGTCTTGCCACGCATCGCCGCCGAGATGATTGCTCAGGACACGGGTGAGGGTTTGCCCTTCGCCACCTTGTCGCGCTTCAGTCATGCGATTCTGATCTCGGATTTCCTGATGGACGCGGCGAAGATCGCCGAGAAGATCGCGGCCTGGGCCGGCGCGGGGGTACGCGGCCATCTCGTCCATATCCTCGACCCGGCCGAGGAAGCGCTGCCCTATGCCGGGCGCACTCATTTCTTCGGTCTCGAAGGCGAGGGCGACATGCTGGCGCCCCATGCCGAATCGCTGCGGGATGCCTATAAGGCGAAGCTGGCCACCCATCGCGCCACGCTGGCCGATGCCGCCGGCCGCTGGGACTGGGGCTTCACCACCCATCACACTGACACGCCGCCCGAACCGGCGCTGCTCGCACTTCACCAGGCCCTGGAAAGCCGGCACAAGTGATCGGTGCAGTCGTCGCCGTCGCGCTTCTGCTCGCCATCGCAGCGCTTCATATTTTCTGGGCACTCGGCGGTCGGCTCGGCCATACGGTCGCGGTGCCGGAACGCAATGGCAAACCCGCGTTTCAACCGGGGCCGCTCGCCACCTTCGCCGTCGCGGTGGTGCTCGTCATAGCCGCTACCCTGATCGCGGCGTTGCGCGGCTGGATCGCACTGCCGCTGTCACTCGGCCTGGTGCGCATCCTCGTCTGGCTGATCGCGCTTGCCTTTGCCGTGCGTGCGATCGGCGATTTCCGCTATGTCGGATTCTTCAAGCGCATCAGGGATACGGGGTTCGGCCGCCTCGACACGCGCATCTATTCGCCGCTCTGCGCGCTCTTGGCGATCGCCGTCGCCGACGCGGCGATCGAAGACGGCTTCTAAGCCACCTTCGCCGTAATCTTCTCGAAGCCGCCCAGCTTGCCGATCGGGCCCAGTGCGGCGATGGTCGGCTTGCCCCTGAAGATGCGCTTGGCGACCCGCTCGACGGCGGCTTCGTCGACCGCGTTGATCTTGTCCATCACCTCTTCGAGGGTTAGCGGCCGGCCCCAGACCTGGATCTGGCGGGCCAGGCGTTCGCTGCGCGAATCGGTGCTTTCCAACGACATCAACAGGCCGGCGCGGAACTGGGCGCGGGCGCGGTCGAGTTCGGCGCGGGTGATGCCCGAGGTCGTCTTCAGCGCCTCGTCGGCCAGCACGTCGAGGGCCTCGGCTGCATCGTTCTCGCCCGTCGAGGCATAGACGCCGAACATCCCGCCGTCGCTCATCGTGCCGAGGAAGGAATAGACGGTATAGGCCAGGCCACGCTTCTCGCGCACCTCCTGGAACAGGCGCGACGACATGCCGCCGCCGAGCAGCGTCGAAAGCACGGAGCCGGCGAAGACATCCGGATCGGTCGAGCTGATCGCATCAAAGCCGAGCACCAGATGCACCTGCTCGATGTCGCGCTCTTCGCGGAACTCGCCGCCGACATAGGTGGGCTTGCTCTCGGGCGCAGGGGTCGAGGGCGGCAGCTCGGTGAACTGCTTGGTCACCATCTCCAGCACCTGCTCGTGCTTCACGTTGCCGGCTGCTGCCACCACCATGCGCTTCGGGCCGTAATGGGTGTGGATATAGTCACCCAGAGTCTTCGGCGTGAAGCCGCGCACCAACTCAGCCGTGCCCAGCACCGGGCGGCCGACCGGCTGATTGGGATAGGCCGCGGTCTGGAAGTGATCAAAGATGATGTCGTCGGGCGTGTCGATCGACTGGGCGATCTCCTGCACGATCACTTCCTGTTCGCGTGCGAGCTCTTCTTTGTCGAGCGCCGGGTGCTGCAGGATGTCCTGCAGGATATCCATCGCCAGCGGCACATCTTCCTTCAGCACCTTGACGTAATAGGCGGTGTGGTCGCGCGCCGTGTGGGCGTTGATATAGCCGCCGACCGCCTCGATCTCCTCGGCGATCTGCCGCGCGCTGCGCCGCGCCGTGCCCTTGAAGGCCATGTGTTCCAGCACATGGGACACGCCGTTGATCTCGGGCGTCTCGTGGCGCGTACCCGCCGTGACCCACACGCCGACCGAAGCCGTCTCCACAGTGGGGACGTAGTCGGTCGCAACCGTGAGGCCGTTGTCGAGCGTGGTGACGGTGACGTCCTTGGCGGTCATACCGCCACTTTTGCCACCGAGCGGATGTAGTCCTTGATTGCGTCGAGATTCCATCGCATCTCCTCGCAGCGCTCGGGGCGTTGCATGATGTCGGCTAAATGGGGCGGCAGAGCGGGGCGGATACCGGTCGCCTTCTCCACCGCATCGGGGAACTTGGCCGGGTGCGCCGTGGCGACGCAAACCATCGGCACGTTCGGGTCCTTGCGCTTGGCGCGCGCGGCGGCGACGCCGATCGCCGAATGCGGATCGATCAGCACGCCGGTCTCGGCGTGGATCTTCTTCATCGCCGCCAGCGTCGCCTCGTCGTTCA
>CAZNZI010000532.1:0-11573 GCA_964577475.1 uncultured Rhodospirillaceae bacterium | reverse complement strand
ATCGATCTCTCGATCGGCTCGGTGATGGCCGTCTCCAATGTGATCGCGGCCAGCCTGATGCAGCACGCCAGTTTCAGCCAGTCGCTGCTGATCGCGGTCGGCATCATCGTCATCGGCGCCTTGCAGGGCGTGGCCAACGGGTTGATCGTGGTGTTCTCGCGCATCCCCGACGTCGTGGTCACCTTGACCACCGGGTTCATCTGGGGCGGCGTCGCACTGCTGATCATGGAAAAGCCGGGTGGCGGCGCGCCCCAGGAGTTTCTCAATATCGGTGCCGCGACGTTCATTACGGAGTGGATTCCGAGCGGCCTGATCATGCTGATCCTGGCCATCGCAATCATCTGGATCCCGGTCGCGCGCTCGCGGCTCGGCCTGCTGATCTATGCCACCGGCAGCGACAAGGTCGCGGCCTTCCGCAGCGGCGTGAATGTCGAGCGCACGCGCTTCTTCTCCTATGTGATCGGCGGGCTGTTCAGCGCCGTCGGCGGCCTCGCGATCACCATGACCACCGGCATCGGTGCGCCGCTGGCGGGCGTCTATTATACCCTGAGCGGTCTGGCCGCGATCGTCATCGGCGGCGTCAGCCTCAACGGCGGACGCGGCGGCATCATCGGCCCGGCCATCGCCGCCTTCGTGCTGACGATGATCCCGTCCGACCTGATCTTCATGAACATCGACCCGAACTACGGCCAGGTCATCCAGGGCACGCTGATCGTGCTGGTGGTGATGATCGGCGGGTTCGTGGCCTTGATGAGGGCGCCCAAGTGAACACAGCCAACCCCACCGCCAATTCCGGTCTGTCGGGCGCCACCAGCGTCCTGATCTTCCTGCGCAAGAACACGCTGGTTGCGTTGCTGCTGGTGTTGGTGGCGCTGATCGTCTTCATCCAGATCATCCGTCCCGGCACCGTCAGCATCAGCTGGTTGTCGAACAACCTGCTGTTCTCGGCGCCCCTCGGCCTGTTCGCGGCGGGGCAGACCCTGGTGATTCTCACGGGCGGCATCGATCTCTCGGTCGCCGCCGTGGCGACCGGATCGGCCTATCTGCTGGCGACGACGGCGGATATGGGCGCGGGCACCGGGATTGCCATCGGCATGGCGCTGGGCCTTCTGGTCGGCATCATCAACGGCATCGGCGTGGCCGTGCTGCGCGTGCAGCCCCTCGTGATGACCCTGGGCACCGGCCTGATGACGGCAGGGGCGATCACCGTCTACAGCCAGAAGGTGCTGGCCAGCGCGCCGCGGGTGCCGGAGTTCCTTCAGGCCATCGGCAGCGGCAAGGTGCTGCATTACGTGCCGATCGATCTGGTGGTCTGGGTGCCGCTCTCCTTCGTCATGATTTGGGGTCTGCGGCGTACCGGCTTCGGCCGGCTGCTCTATGCCATCGGCGACAATCGCGATGCCTGCCGGCTCGCCGGTATCCGCGTCTGGCAGGTGCTGCTGGTCGACTACGTGCTGTGCAGCCTGCTGGCCGCCGCCGCCGGTCTGATGTTGGTGGGCAGCACAAACGCGGCCGACCTCGGCCTGGCCGACATCTACCTGCTGCCGTCGGTGGCGGCGGTGATCATTGGCGGCACCTCGATCTTCGGCGGCCGCGGCGGGTATTCCGGCGCGATCATCGGCTCGATCATCCTGACGGTGCTGAACAGTCTTCTCACGCTGCTCGATTCGCCTGAGCCGATCAAACAGATCCTCTACGGCGCCATCATCCTGGTCCTGGCCGCGGCCTATACGCGCCTGACCGACTGATCTTCACTCATATGGGATTTTGACCATGGCAAAACCGCTGCGCGTGCTTGTCGTCGGCCTCGGCCATATGGGCGTCAGCCATGCCCAGGCTTATGACCATATCGATGGTTACGAATTGGCGGGGCTCTGCGCCCGCTCGGTCATGTCACGCAAGGACATCGCCGAGATGTGGCCGAACGTGCCGAAATTCGCCGACTATGGCGAGGCGCTGGAGAAGGTGAAGCCCGACGTCGTCTGCGTCTGCACTTGGCCGGATACCCATGCCGATTTCTCGGTGCGCGCCTTCAACGCGGGCGCTCATGTGTTCCTGGAAAAGCCGATCGCCGAGACGGTAGAAGATGCCGAGCGGGTCGTCGCGGCGGCGAAGAAGAACAACAAGAAGCTGCTGGTGGGCCTCGGCATCCGTCACAGCCCGACCTGGGTGCGGATGATGGAACTGGCCAAGGGGCTCGGCAAGCCGCTGGTCATGCGCATGAACCTCAACCAGCGCTCGATCGGTCCGGCCTGGACCTGGCACAAGAATCTGATGAAGTCGCTGTCGCCGATAGTGGATTGCGGCGTGCACTATGTTGATGCGATGTGCTTTATGACCAATGCGCGCCCGATCCGCGTGCATGCCATTGGCGCCCGCCTGGCCGACGAGATCGCGCCCGATCAATACAATTACGGCCAGCTCCAGGTCGTGTTCGACGATGATTCGGTCGGCTGGTACGAAGCGGCCTGGGGCCCGCAGATCAGCGAGGTCGCCTTCTTCATCAAGGACATCATGGGTCCCAAGGGCGGTGTGCATATGGTGGTCGAGGCGCAGGAAGGTTTCCTGCCGGCCGGCGCCAGTTCGGCTGTTTCATCGGAGATCGAGACCCACTCGAAGGCCGGCGCGATCCGCATCCACCATTCACAGCTCAACCCCGACCAGTCGATCACCAAGGCCGACGAGGAGATCGTCGTCAGCGACAAGCCGAACCATCACGAGATGAGCATCCGCAAGCAGAAGTTCCTGCTCAACGCGATCGTCAACAATGTCGATATGTCCGAACACATGCGCGATGCGGTGAACAGCCTGCGCATCGTGCTGGCGGCCGACGAAAGCATCAAAACGAAGCGCGCCGTCGAACTGACGCACGCTTAAGAGCGCTGGTCTTCCTCGGGCGTCGACGTCTTGGCCAGCGCCAGGGCGTGGACGCCGCCTGCGATCTCGCCCGCCAGCAGGTCATAGACCATGCGGTGTCGTGCCACCCGCGACATGCCGGCGAATTTCGCCGAGACCACTTCCACCGTGAAATGAGTCTCGCCACCCGGCCGCGCGCCGGAATGGCCGGCGTGCCGGGCCGAGTCGTCGGTCACCACCAGCCGTGTCGGCGCAAGCGCGTCGCGCAGTTTGTTCTCGATTTTAGCGGCGACTGTCATGACGTCAGACCGGTACCCGGCGGGCCGCCGTGGTCGCCTGGGTCAGTGTATAGATGCCGCAGGCGATGATGACGGCGGCGCCCAGCACCGTGATCAGATCAGGCAGGTCATCGAACAACGCCAGGCCGAACAGTGTGCCCCAGAGAAGCTGCGAGTACATGAAGGACGAAACGATCGTCGCCTTGGCATAGCGGAATGCCATGATCAGCAGCACATTGCCCAGCCCGGATGCGGCACCGGTGATGATCAGGATGGCTGCGGCGTGAAGATCCGGTGTTTTCCAGTGCAGGATTGTCACCGGCAGCGAAATCAGGAACAGCATGATGAAATAGACCAGCGTAAGGCTGGCGCTGCTTTCGGATTTCGAAATGCGGCGCACCAGGATCATCGATCCGGAGAAGAGCGCCGCGGAGGCCAGCATATAGATCTGGCCGGCCCCAAGCCCATGGAAGTCGGGACGCAAGATCACGATCACCGCCGCGAAGCCGACGATCACGGCGGTCCATTGCTTCCAGCCGACATGTTCGCCCAGCACCGGCACCGACAGCGCCGTCACGATCAGGGGAGCGATGAAGGAAAGCGCATAAGCGTCGGCCAGCGGGATCAACGAAAAGGCTACAAAGGCCGTCATCAGGCTGGCGCTGCCGACCAAACTGCGAAGGGCCACAATGCCGGGGTTCTTCGGCCGCAAGGCGGCCCAGCCTTGCTGCTTCACCAGAACCGGAAGCGAAATCAGCGCCGCGATCACCGCATCGACTGAGGCAACTTCGAACACCGAGTAACCAGACGACAGCAGTTTGGTCATGGCGTCGGAGACGGAGAGGGTGCCGAACGCGGCCAGGCCCAGAACGATCCCGAGGACCGTGCGGTCGCTATGCGAATGAGCGGCGGACATAAGGGAAGGAATTCCTCAGACAAATAGACGGGCAGGGCCGGCTGGAGCCGCTGTCCGGGCGGCACCATGGCGCGCTCCAGGGCAAATGTCGAGAGGCGGAAAAAGGTGCTCTCAGTGCGGTGGGCGGTGGCCCGACAGGATCGAGACCGTGCCACCGACGCCACTGCGGAAAGCCTCGTCGAAGGACACGCCGTCGAGCCGCCAGGTGTAGGTGCGATGATGCCACGAAAGGCGCCACTGGCAGACCCAGCCGAGACGCTTTTCGTCCCAGACCAGGCTGCCGGAGAGAGGCAGGTCGGCACCCACCTTTCTTGCCGCCGCCTCGGGATGCCGCGGAGCGGCCGCGATGAGGCCGGCCGCGGTGAAGCGTTGGGCCGCGACTTGCGCTTCGCTGGGAAGGATGACGTCGAGGCCGCGTTTGTCAGCTTCCTGGGTCAATGACGCGCGCTGGTCCCGGCCATGCTGGCCGTCGCGGGCGAGGACGTAGTTCAGCACGCCGTGATGGACGCCCAGCAACATCGCGATCTTCGGCCGTGGTGCGAGCCATGGTTTCTCGTGCAGCGAAGCGAGCAGGGCGTCGATGCCGGTGCGGTTGAAGGCGCAGAACAGGTCGTAGGGCCGATCGCGCGTGCCTTGCTCGTCGTGGATCGGAATCCCTTCCTTGCGGTCGTGATAGCGGAAGGCGGTGATGAAGGTGGCCGCCGTCGTTTTCATCGGCGTGACCCGCGGATCGCCCGCCAGGTGCGGGTTGCCCGACACTTTGACCAACACGTCTTCGAGGCAAGAACCGAAGCCGACCAGCCGTTCCGGTTCGCGCTGGCCGGTGACGATGGTGCGAGCCCGGTAAAGCGCGTCGATCCCTTCGGCATGGACGATCTGCGGGAGGAAAAGAAGCGCGGCGAGGATCGGTCCGGCGATGATTCGGTGCATGGCTCAACCCGCTATGGATCGGCTATGATAGCGGCGGAGGGCGCATGGACGGAACCGGTCATATCGATACCCCGGAGAATATCCGCATACCCGCGCAAATGGGGCCCGTCGAATTCATGCGCCGGTTGCGGCGCGATCAGCTTTCGGTCCTGTCGCCGGAGGTGTACAGCCGTCCGTTGATCTACAACCGATTCCTGTTCCTGCATTCGTATTTCCTGAACAAGCCGGAATACATCGAGCACGTCCTGGTCACCAATGCCGGCAACTACGTCAAAAGCCATCTGATGCAGCGCATCCTCGGGCCGCTGGTCGGCCAGGGACTCCTCACCAGCGAAGGCGATTTCTGGCGGCGGCAGCGGCGCATCGCTGCGCCGGCCTTCCACCACAAACGCATCGCCGGCTTCGTTGACACCATGACGCGCAGCACGGCGGCCTGGTGTGAACAGTTCCCGGTGGGCAAGGCCTTCGACCTCTCCGAAGCGCTGATGGGCGTGACGCTGGAGATCATCGCCAAAACGATGTTCTCGGCCGATGTCTCGAACGCCGTACAGGATGTGCGCCGGTTGCTTGGCACCGTGATGGATCACGCCAAGCCCGGCGTGCTCGACATGTTCGGCTTCCCTGAAATCTTTCCGCGCCGCTTGCCGCGCGCCTATCGCAACGCCGTGGCCGAACTGGACGCGCTGGTCGAACGCTTCATCGCACCACGGCGCGAGGATGGACAGGACCGCGGCGATCTTCTTTCGATGCTGCTGGCCGCGCGCGATCCGGAGACGGGCGAGGGGATGACGCCGCGCCAGCTGCGCGACGAGGTGATGACGATCTTCATGGCGGGCCATGAGACCACCTCGAACGCGCTGACCTGGACCTGGTATCTGCTGGCCCAGCATCGCGACGTGGCGGCGCGGTTGGAAGAGGAGGTCGACCGTGTTCTCGGCGGCCGCGCCCCCGGCTATGACGATCTCGCCAAGCTGCCCTATGCGCGGACGGTGGTCGAAGAGGCGATGCGGCTCTATCCGCCCGCCCATTCGATCTCGCGTACCGCGGTCAAAGGCGACTGGCTGGGCAATGTGCCGATCCCGGCCGGCGCCGTGATCACCATCAGCCCGCACACGACCCATCGCAACCCGACGCTGTGGCCCGATCCCGAGCGTTTCGACCCCGAGCGGTTTGCACCGGACCGCAGCGCCGGACGGCACCGCTTCGCCTATCTGCCCTTCGGCGGCGGCCCGCGCATCTGCATCGGCAACGGCTTTGCCATGGCCGAGGCCATGACGATCCTCGTAACGATGGCGCAACGCTGGCAGATGACCTTAGCGCCGGGCCATCCAGTCGAGCCCGTCGGGCTGATCACCCTACGGCCGGCCACCGGCATGTGGGTGACGGCGGAACGGCGCAACTAGGGGCTCAGCATGATCTCACGCATCTGGCACGGCTGGACCACGCCAGCCAATGGCGACGTCTACGAGAACCTGATCCGCACGCAGATCTTCCCGGGCATCCTCGCGCGCAAGATCCCGGGCTTCCAGCGCATCGAACTCCTGCGCCGCTCGGTGGAGGGCGAGGAGGAATTCATCACCATCATGTGGTTCGACTCGCTCGAGTCGATCAAGGCCTTCGCGGGTGCCGACTATGACATCGCCGTCGTTCCGCCGGCGGCGCGGGCGGTCCTCTCGCGCTTCGACGCGCGCTCACAACACTACGAGATCAAGGAAGAACGCAACGCATGAATGCCGAGCCCAATGACGAGAAATTGAGTGCCGCCTATTACAAGCACTGGATCGAGGATCGCGTCCGCTATCGCGACCTGGATACTTTCGGGCACCTCAACAGCGCCGTTTACAGCACCTATTTCGAGACCGGCCGCGTCGAGATCCTACGCGCCGTAGGCCTCGCGGTCACAGGCGGCCAGGCCGATCCCTTCGCCCTGGTCCGGCAGGCAATCGACTATCGCAAGGAACTCAATCTCGGTACACGGGTGCGGATCGGCACGCGGGTGGTCAAGCTGGGCCGAACCTCGATCGTCATGGCCAGCGCCATTTTCAATGACGACGAGTGCGCCGCCACGGCCGAAATCATCGGCGTGCGGATCGATCATAAAACCCGCCGGCCGCTCGAACTGACCGAGGACTTGCGGCAGCGCTTTTCAGCCTATCTCTAGGTTTGACAAGCTCGCGCTAATCCGCTCAAACACAAGCGATAACGAATGCGAACAGGGACCGTCCGATGGCTCAGGATATGTGGCGTGATGAAGATGCGAAAGCCTATCAGGCAAAGGCGGGAGCGGACCCGGCCGACCAGCAACTGGCGCTGCGCGTCTATACCTCGCGCCTGATCGGCAACGATCCCGATCTCGTCATGCATGGCGGCGGCAACACCTCGGTCAAGGTGAAGCGCAAGGACATCTTCGGCCAAGAGATCGACGTGCTGCATGTGAAGGGCAGCGGCTGGGACCTCGATACGATCGAAGCCCCCGGCCTGCCGGGCGTGCGCCTCGATGGGCTCTTACGCCTGCGCGCGCTCGATGCTCTGACCGACGAGGACATGGTCAACATCCAGCGCTGCAATCTGCTCGATTCGACCAGTCCCAATCCCTCGGTCGAAACGCTGCTGCACGCTTTTCTGCCGCACACCTTCATCGACCACAGCCACGCGACCGAAATGCTGGCGCTGGCCAATCTGCCTGATGTCGAGAAGATCGCACGGGAGATTTTCGGCGACCGCATCGCATTGGTTAACTATGTGATGCCGGGCTTCGCGCTCGCCAAGAAGGCGGCCGAGGTCTACGAGGCCAATCCGAAGGTCGAGGGCCTGCTGCTTATCAATCACGGGCACTTCACCTTCGGTGCGACGGCGCGGGAATCCTATGCGCGCATGATCGATCATGTGCAGGCGGCGGCTGCTTGGTTCGCCAAACGCAAGAAGGCCGTGCCGGCTGCGCCCAACGAGCGGCCCGACCCGGCCAAAGGCCTGGCGATCTTGCGCGGCGCCGTTGCCGACGCGGGATCGAAGGACCGCGACGCGGCGATGCCGGTGCTCGATTTGCGCGCGGGCGGCGACGTGCTTTCGTTCCTGCAACGCAAGGACATGGCGACGCTCGCAACGCGCGGCGTCTCGACGCCCGACCATGTGATCCGCACCAAGGGTTTCCCGCTGGTGCTCTCGATCGAGGAACTGAATGCCGGCAAGCCGGCGATCACCGCCAAGATCTCCGCGTTCATGAAAGACTACGAAGCCTATTTCGCGCGCAATGTCGGCCGCTTCAACGGCAAGAAGACCATGCTGAAGCCGACGCCGAATGTCGCCTGGGTTCCGGGTGTCGGCGTGATCGGCATGGGCGCCGACGCGGCGGCGGCGAGGATCGCCGGCGATCTGGCGGAACAGACCCTGCGTGTCATGACGCTCGGCGAGGATGCCGGCGGTTATACGCCGATCGGCGACGCCGATCTGTTCGACATGGAATACTGGTCGCTGGAACAGGCGAAGCTGGGCAAGGGCACGGCGCCGGCCTTGCGCGGACGGATCGTGCTGGTCACCGGCGGCGCCGGGGCGATCGGCCGGGCGGCGGCACAGGCCTTCAAGTCACGCGGTGCGACGGTATTCATCGTCGACCGCGAGGAAAAGGCCCTGGCCGAGACGCTGAAGGCTTTCGGCCGCGACCATGGCGGCATCGCCATCGACATCACCAAGCCCGGCGCGGCGCAGGAAGCGGTCGCGGCTTGCGTACGGCGCTTCGGCGGGCTCGACATCCTGGTCAGCAATGCGGGCGCTGCCTTCACCGGTGATATAGCGACGCTGGACGATGCCGTGCTGCGCCATAGCCTCGAACTCAATTTCTTCGCCCATCACCACTTCGCCCAGGCGGCGGTGGCGATCTTCCGGGCGCAGGGGCGCGGCGGGCAGATCCTGATCAATGTGTCGAAGCAGGCGGTCAATCCCGGCAAGGGCTTTGCGGCCTATGGCCTGCCCAAGGCGACCACGTTCTTCCTGCTCAAGCAACTGGCGCTGGAATTGGGCGGCGAGGGGATCAGGGTCAACGGCATCAATGCCGACCGCATCCGCTCGGGTCTGCTCAATGACGCCTTCATCGCCGAACGGTCGAGCGCCCGCGGCGTCACGCCCGAAGTCTACATGGCCGGCAACCTGCTCAAGCGTGAGGTCGAAGCCAAGCATGTGGGCGAGGCCTTCGTCGCATTGGCCCTGGCCGAGCGCACCACCGCCCACGTCATGACCGTAGACGGCGGCAATATCGAAGCGAGTCTGCGGTAGGTCGAAGCAACCACTAATTCATCATTGCGAGCGCAGCGAAGCAATCCAGAGGCTTGCGCAAAAGCGCTGGATTGCTTCGTCGCGTTGCTTCTCGCAATGACGATGTTTCATTGAACTGGCGTCAGCAACGGCTTACCCGCGAAATGGGCGAGCAGGTTGTTGAGCATCAGCTGTCCCATCGCCGCGCGGGTTTCGTTGGTGGCGCTGCCCACATGGGGCTGCAGCACCACGTTGTCGAGCGTGAACAGCTCCGGCGGCACGTTGGGCTCGCTGTCGAACACATCGAGCGCTGCGCCGGCGATACGCTTCTCTTGAAGGGCCGACACCAGCGCTTTCTCGTCCACCACCGAACCACGCGCGACATTGATCAGGTAGCCCCGCGGGCCGAGTGCGTCGAGCACCTTGGCGTTGATCATGTGCCGCGTCGGCGCGCCGCCGGGTACCACGACGACCAGGAAATCGCAGTTCTTCGCCAGATCGACGACGTCGGGATAGTAGGTGTAAGGCACGCCTGCCGCCTTCGACCGGCCGCCATAGACGATCTTCATGTTGAAGGCCTCGGCCCGCTTGGCGATCTCCTTGCCGATGCGCCCCAAGCCGAGAATGCCGACGGTCTTGCCGTAGACGGCGGTGGCCAACGCCATATGGCCTTTGGAAACCCAGTGACCGGCCCGTACATAGGCGTCGCCGGCCACGATCTTGCGGGCCGCCGCGATCAGCAGCGCCAGGGCCAGATCAGCCACGTCGGCGTTCAGCACGTCCGGGGTGTTGGTCACCGCGACGCCGCGCGCCTTGCAGGCCGGAACGTCGACCGCGTCATAACCGACACTCATCAGGCTGACGATCTTGACCTTGGGCAACGAATCGAGCAGGGCGCCATCCACCTTGGTATGGCCGATGGTCGCGATTCCCTCAACGCGGTCGGCGACGGCGGCGATGGCGGCGGCGCGGTCCTTGGCCTGCCATACCCGGTGAACCGTGAAATTCGTATCGAGCCATTCCTCCACGAACGGGAGCAGCTGGGTCAGGGTCACAACCTCTGGTTTTTTGCCGGTCATTGGGGCGAATTCTCCTTTTCTGCCCGTACAATAGACGCAACTAGCCACGCCGGAAAAGCCGTTGCACAATGCGCCACCTTTGAGGAGGAGAACAATGGCCGAGTTCGTGACGCTGACCGCTTCGGATGGACATAAATTCAAAGCCTGGTGGGCACCGCCCCAGGGCCAGCCGAAAGCCGGGCTGGTGGTGATTCAGGAGATTTTCGGCGTCAACAGCCATATCCGCGATGTCACTGAACGGTTCGCCAAGGAAGGCTATCTCGCCGTCGCTCCCGCGATGTTCGACCGCGTGCAGCGCGATTTCGAATGCGGCTATACCGACCCCGACATTGCCAAGGGCCGCGAGCTGATGGGCAAGCTCGACTGGGAGAAGGTTCCGCTCGACATCGAAGCCGCCCGCGCGTCGGTCGCTTCGCTCGGATCGGTGGGCATCACCGGCTTCTGCTTCGGCGGTTCGGCCACCTGGGTCGCCGCCGCGCGCCTCAAGTTCAATGCGGCGGTCTGCTACTACGGCGGCGCCATCGCCAAGTTCAAGAATGAGAAGCCAGCCTGTCCGACCATCTGCCATTGGGGCAAGCAGGACGCCAACATTCCGATGTCGATGGTCGACGAGATCAAGGCGGCCCAGCCCCAGGTGCCGATGTTCCTCTACGATGCCGGTCACGGGTTCTCCTGCGACCAGCGCGGTTCGTTCAACAAGGCTTCCCACGAGGAAGCTTGGAAGCGCACCACGGCCCACTTCACGAAGTTCCTGTAATTGATGAAAGGCCGCGCCGGGTCAAACGACCCGCGCGGCTTTCCAGTCTTCGGGATGATCGATATCGGTGACGATGCCCGCATCGTCGGTTTCGATCAGCAGCGGTTCTGTCGTTTTGAAGATCATCCGCGCGCCTTCGTCACCGGTGAGCATGGCAAGGACGGGGCCGTGTACCTTGCCGAATGCGACCGGATGGCCGCGCTGGCCCTTGTAGGTGGGCGCGACCAAGTTGGAGCGCTCGAGCGCCTTGGCGATGCTGCGGATCGTCTCGGTGCGGATGAACGGCATGTCGGCCAGGGCCACCAGCCAGCCGCCGGCATCGGGCCGCGCGTTGACGCCCAGCGCAATCGACTCGCCCGTGCCGCCGCTTGCGCAGCGTAGCGCCGTCGCGCCCAGTGCCTCGACCAGGCCGATGGCGCGCGCATTGTTTTCGCTGACCACCGCGATCACCTCGTCGACGGCGGGGCGCAACGCACTCAGCGCCGCGGCGATGACAGGGATGCCGGCAT
>CAZNZI010000531.1:0-13395 GCA_964577475.1 uncultured Rhodospirillaceae bacterium | reverse complement strand
GGTCGCCCGGAAGGCGGCGAGGCGATGACCATCCGTGCCCTCTTCCACTTGCTGCAGAAGCGTTACGGCTGATTACGCCTGCTTGGCGTCGATGATCGAGCGGCGGATGGCGCGCGTGCGTGAGAAGAGCTCATGGAGCTTCTCGCCCTCGCCCCAGCGGATCGCGCGTTGCAGCGCGGTGAGATCTTCCGAGAAGCGCTGAATCACTTCCAGCACCGCTTCCTTGTTGTTGAGGAAAACATCGCGCCACATGGTCGGGTCGGAGGCCGCGATGCGCGTGAAGTCGCGGAAGCCAGAGGCCGAGAACTTGATCACTTCCTGCTGAAGCGTCGCTTCCAGATCGGTGGCGGTGCCGACGATGGTGTAGGCGATCAGATGCGGCAGATGCGATGTGATCGCCAGCACCCGATCGTGATGGCTCGGGTCCATGATCTCGATATTGCTGCCGAAGGCCCGCCATAACGCGGTGACCTTATCGACAGCGCCTTGGTCCGTGCCGACCATCGGCGTCAAGATGCACCAGCGGCCTTCGAACAGGTTCACCAGACCCGCACCCGGCCCCGAGTGCTCGGTGCCCGCGATAGGGTGACCCGGCACCAGCGCAACGCCCGCAGGGATATGGGGGCTGAGATCGCGCACCGCGGCCATCTTCACCGAACCGACATCGCTAACCACGGCACCCGTCTTGAGATGCGGGGCCATGGCCGAGGCCACAGCGCCATAGGCGCCGATCGGCACACAGAGGATCACCAGATCGGCGGCCTTCACCGCCTCTTCGATATGCCCTGTCGCCGCATCGACGACGCCGAGACTCAGCGCCTGGGCGCAGTGATCGGGATTCGAGTCGAAGGCCACGACGCGCTTCGCCAGCGCATCGCGCTTGATGCGCCGCGAGATCGACGAGCCGATATGGCCGATCCCGCAGATGGTGACCGTATCGAAGATCACGGTCATGGGATCGCTCCATTGCTCTTCTGGAATTCGGTCAGCACCTTGATCAGGACCTGAAGCTCTTCGCCGGTGCCGATGGTGATGCGCAGGCAATCGGGCAGATGATAGCCGCCCATCGGGCGGACGATGATGCCGTTCTTGCGCAGGAAAGCATCGGCCGCGCGCGCATCCTGCCCAGGCTTTTCCGGGAAACGGGCGAGAACGAAATTGCAGACACTCGGCGTCGTCGTGATGGCGAGCTTGGCGAGCTCGGCCGCCAGCCAGGGCCGCCAGTAGTCGTTATGCTCGCGCGCCATCGCCATGAACGGCTTGTCTTCGAGCGCGGCCTTGCCGGCCGCCAGCGCAGCCGAGGTCACGTTGAACGGACCGCGCACGCGGTTGAGCACATCGGCGACGTTCGGCGGACAATAGGCCCAGCCCAGCCGCATTCCGCCCATCGCGTAGATCTTCGAGAAGGTGCGGGTCATCAGCGTGTTGTCGCCCGCATCCACCAGTTCGATACCGGCGCTGTAGTCGTTGGCACCGACGAATTCGGCATAGGCCGAATCGATCACGAACAGGATATCGGAGCGCAGGCCGGCGCGCAGCCGCTTCAATTCGTCGGCCGGGATATAGGTTCCGGTCGGGTTGTTGGGGTTGGCGATGAAGACGATCTTCGTCTTCGCCGTCACCGCCGCCAGCATGTTGTCGACCGAGGCGGTGAGATTCACCTCGGGCGCGGCAACCGGTTTCGCGCCGTTCGCTTGGGCCGCGATCGGATAGATCGCGAAGCCGTGATGGCTGTAGACGACCTCATCGCCCGGGCCGCAATAGCCGCGGCTGATCCGCTGCAGCAGTTCATCGGACCCCGCTCCGCAGACGATGCGCGCCGGATCGAGCCCGTGATAGGCCCCCAAAGCCGCGCGCAGTTCAGTCGCGTTGCCGTCGGGATAGCGGTGCATCACCTCGGCATCGGCCTTGGCCGCCGCGACGGCGCGCGGGCTCGGACCGAGTGCGCTCTCATTCGAGGCCAGCTTGATGATGCGGGTCACGCCCGGCAGATGCGATTCGCCACCCACATAGGGTTTGACGTCGAGAACGCCGGGACGCGGTTGCGGTGCAGTCATGAAAGTCTCGTCGGGAACTCTTATTCGGACACGTCTTCCGCGCTCATCGGAACCGGGTAGCCGCCCAGCACCACGGCATGGATGACAGGGGCTTCGCGCCGCCCGATCATGCGCGTAAGGCGGCGATCGTCCGGCGCCAGATGACCCGAGATTTCGACGAGATGCAGCCACGCGGTCTCGGTACGGTGGGTGGCGATCATCAGCGTGGGTTCGAGGCCTGCGGCCCCCAGCACGGTACGCAGGCGCGTGCGGCTGGTATCCGGCGGCGTTTCCACCGCGAGCCAGGAGCGATCGAAGCCGGTCGGATCAGGCGACAGCCGCGCGATGGCCAGCGCTTCGATCCCGTCGCCACGGCCGGGGCCGGGGCCCATGAAGGGCAGACGCGCGATGATGCGCGGCAGATCGGCCGAATCACCCATCAAGCTGATCCACCAAGGTTCCTGCTCTTCGCCATCGGGCAGCGGCACCACGCCGACGGTCACGCTGCCTTCGGCCACGGCGCGTACGACCTGGCCCGGCGAGCGGAACACGGTGGTGGTCGTGTAGGACCCGTAGTGATCGCGCGCGAGATCGAGATAGCCCGAACCGCGTTCGGGCATATAGACGGCAAGCGTCAGCGGCGCTTCAAGCGAAACCATCGCGCCGATCATTTCGCGCCAGATGCGCAGGATCACGGTCTTGGGAAATTTGCCCTGATGGCGCGCGACCAGGCGGCGCAGGATTTCGGCCTCGCGCGCGGGACGTAGCGCCGGCATGCCCTTGCCGGCCTTGAAGGCGCCGACCTGCTGCACGACCTCGGCACGGCGCATGATGGCGTCGTGGATCGTATCGTCGAGCTTGTCGATCTCCTGGCGCAGTTTATCCAGGGATTTTTCGGTCGCCATCTTGGGGTTCCGGCCGTGCAAAAGGCGATAGTAGTAGCCCCTTTCTGAGGAATTTCAACCATTGTCCTGCTCCCCATCGACCACGGAACGGGCGATCTCCAGCGCAAATCCTGCACGCCCCAAGGTTGCCAAATCCTTATGCCGGAAGGCCGCCCGCTGGTCCTCGGGCCGGTAGGGTCCCAGCCGCCGCCGCCGGGCCAGGGCCAAGGCCGCCGCCCGGTCGGCCTCGTCGCTGGTGCCCCCCGCCTCATCCCGCACTTCGGCCACCGCCGTCTCGATCAGGGAGGGCGCCACGCCGCGCGTTTTGAGATCCCGCCTGATGACGAATAGCGACGAGCCGCGGCGGGCCAAGGCACCCGCTCGGGAAGAGGCATAGCGGGCGTCGTCGAGCAAGCCGATCCGGACCAATTTGGCGATGACGGCCTCGATGGCGGCGTTGCCGTCAAAACCCTCTGCACCCTCGTCCTGGGCCGCACGGCGCAGGCGGTTGCGCAACACGCGGCGCACACTGGCCACCGAACTGGAGAACCGCTCCAGGTGGTGAATGGCGGACTTTTCCAGCGAGTCTTGCGTAACAGGTTTGCGCGCGCGGCCCTTGCCCATAGGACCAGCATAGCGCAGATTGACCGCCTGCCATGTACACGATCGACGCCGCACCCTCTGCTCTCCGCGCCCCTGCGCCCCGCGTTTTGGGCGCCATCAACTGGTTGGGTCTCTGGACCCTGACCGGCAAGGAGATTCGGCGTTTCCTGAAGGTCTATCTGCAGACTGTCATGGCGCCGGTGGCGACCACGCTGATGTTCATGGCCATCTTCATGCTGTCGATGGGCCATGCGGTGGTGACCGTGCACGACGTGCCTTTCGCCCGCTTCCTGGTGCCCGGCCTGATCATGATGGCGATGGTGCAGAACGCCTTCGCCAACACCTCGTCGTCGCTCATCATCGCCAAGGTGCAGGGCAATATCGTCGACGTGCTGATGCCGCCCCTGTCGCCCTTGGAACTGACCGTGGCCTTCTCGCTGGGCGGCGTCGCGCGCGGCGTTGTTGTCGGCGTGGTGGTGGCGATCACCACCCTGCCCTTCGCGCCGCTCCAGATCGTCGATCTCGGCGCGGTCCTCTATTACGGGGTCGCCGCGTCGCTGCTGCTCTCGCTGCTCGGCATCATGGGTGCGATCTGGGCCGACAAGTTCGACCACATGGCGGCGGTGACCAATTTCATTGTTCTGCCACTCTCGTTCCTATCGGGCACCTTCTACAGCGTCGACCGGCTGCCCGACGTGGTCCGCGCCATCACCTTCGTCGATCCGTTCTTCTACATGATCGACGGCTTCCGCTACGGCTTTATCGGCCGTTCCGACGGGTCTTTATGGGTGGGCGCCTTGGTGCTCGGCCTGGCCGACCTCATCCTGTTCGTGGCGACCTACGCCATGTTCCGACGAGGCTATAAACTCAAGGCGTGACCCGGTCGCCGGAACCTGGCCTAAGCATTGACAGGCCAGCGGAAAATGCCGATAGTCTGCGGCTTTCCAGAGCGTTCCGGCCCTCTTTACCACCCCCCTGCCGCGTTCAGGAGAGCAACGATGACCTCTGCGGTGATGCCCGTCTACTCGCGTACCGACCTCGCTTTCGAGCGGGGCGAAGGCTGCTACCTGTTCGATACGACGGGCCGACGCTATCTGGACTACGCCTCGGGTGTCGCCGTCACCGCGCTGGGTCATGCCCATCCGCGCCTGATGGCTGCGCTGACCGCGCAGATGGGCAAGGTGTGGCACACCTCGAACATCTATCGCGTGCCTGGACAGGAACGGGTGGCGCAGAAGCTGATCGACAACAGCTTCGCCGACACCGTCTTCTTCTGCAATTCCGGCGCCGAGGCGATGGAAGGCGTCATCAAGACCTGCCGCAAGTATCAGCACGACACCGGCCATCCCGAGCGCTATCGCATCATCACGATCGAAGGCGCGTTCCATGGCCGCACGCTGGCGACGATCGCGGCAGGCGGACAGGCGAAGCATCTGCACGGATTCGAGCCGACGATGGATGGCTTCGATCAGGTGCCCTGGGGCAATCTGAACGAGCTGCGCGCGGCGATCACGTCGCAGACGGCGGCGATTCTCGTCGAGCCCGTGCAGGGCGAAGGCGGCGTGCGCCCGGCGACGATCGAATATCTGAAGGGCCTGCGCCAGACCGCCGACGAGTTCGGCCTGCTGCTGGCGATGGACGAAGTGCAGACCGGCATAGGCCGCACCGGGAAACTCTTCGCCCCTGAATGGGCGGGGATCACGCCCGATGTGATGGGCGCGGCCAAGGGCCTGGGCGGCGGCTTCCCCGTCGGCGCGGTGCTGGCCACCGAGAAGGCGGCCGTCGGCATGGTGCCCGGCACCCATGGCAGCACCTTCGGCGGCAATCCGCTGGCGATGGCCGCGGCCGAGACCGTGCTCGATGTGATGCTGGAGCCCGGATTCCTCGAGCACGTCCAGGAGATGGGCAGACTGCTCTGGGACGAGACCGGCAAGATCGCCGCCGCGTTCCCGAGCGTGATCGTCGACCGCCGCGGCAAGGGCTTGCTGCTCGGCTTCAAGACCAAGCCGGCCAACGGCGAGGTCTACAAGGCTTTGCTGGCCAATGGTCTGGTTACCGTCGTGGCGGGCGACAATGTCGTTCGCCTTCTGCCGCCGCTGATCATTCAGAAGCAGCAGGTGACCGAAGCGGTCGAGATCATGAAGAAGACCTTCGGAGCGATGGCGGGGGCCCAATGAGTCCTCTCGCCCAGCCGCCGAAACACTTTCTCGATATCGACCGGTTCGACACCGCGACGATCCGGCACATCCTCGATCTCGCCCGCGCCTGCAAGCGTGGCGAGCATCCCCTTGGACCGGAGCCGCTCAAGGGCAAGTCGCTGGCGATGATCTTCGAGAAGCCCTCGACTCGCACCCGCGTCTCCTTCGAGGCGGCAATCCGGCAGTTGGGCGGTGCCGGCATCATTCTGTCGCCCGCCGATACGCAGCTCGGCCGCGGTGAGAGCATCGCCGACACGGCGCGCGTGCTGTCGCGCTATGTCGACGCGATCATGATCCGCACCGACCGGCAGACCAAGATGACGGAGCTCGCGGCCCATGCCTCGGTGCCGGTGATCAACGGGCTGACCGACAGTTCGCATCCCTGCCAGGTGCTGGCCGACGTGTTGACATTCTTTGAGCATCGCTGCCCGCTGCTGTGGCGCATCGTTGCCTGGAGCGGCGACGGCAACAACGTCGCAACCAGTTGGATTCAGGCCGCTGCCCATTTCGGCTTCGAGATGCGCCTGGCCTGCCCGGCGGAACTGATGCCGCCCGCCAACGTTGTAGACGAGACGCGCGGCCGCGGCGGACGCATTCGCTTGACCACCGATCCCGTGGAAGCGGTGACCGGCGCGGACTGCGTCGTCACCGACACATGGACCTCGATGGGCTTCCGTGAAGAGAACCGTCACGCCCTGCTCGCGCCCTATCAGGTAAACGAGGCGCTGATGGCCCACGCCAAGCCCGACGCGGTATTCATGCACTGCCTGCCTGCCCATCGCGGCGAGGAGGTGACGGCCGGCGTGATCGACGGTCCGCAATCGGTGGTATGGGACGAAGCCGAGAACCGTCTGCATGCGCAGAAGGGTGTTCTGTTGTGGTGTCTGCGCTAGACGTGGCGGATTCAGGAAATACCGATACGCTGCTGCCGTTCATGTTGGGGGCCGGGCTGGTGCGCGGCCGCATGGTACGCCTGGGCCCGGCGCTCGACACGATCCTGAAGGGTCACGACTACCCGCTGGCCGTCGCCGAGCGGATGGCCGAGACGGTCACCATCGCCGTGGCCCTGGCCGGCGCCCTGAAATACGAGGGCGTCTTCACGCTGCAAATCCAAGGCAAAGGCCCGATCTCGCTGGTGGTGGCGGACGTCACCTCGGAAGGCCATCTGCGCGCCTATGCCCGCTTCGACGCCGAGCGTCTGGTGGCGGCAACCGAAGGTTCGCCGCTGGTGCGCAGCTTCGGCAAAGCCTATCTCGCCTTCACCGTCGACCAGGGCCCGGACACCGACCGCTATCAGGGCATCGTCGATCTCGAAGGCGAGAGCCTGGCCGAGAGCGCCCGCATCTATTTCGAACGCTCGGAACAATTGGCGACGATCATCGCGCTGGCGATCCGGCCGCCGGCCGGCGACCACGGGTGGTCGGCGGGTGCGGCGATGATCCAGCGCATGCCGGTCGGTCCCAACAGTCCGATCATGACTGCTGACGAAGCCGAAGAGGTCTGGAACCGGTCGGGCATCCTGCTCAAGAGCCTGCGCGACAGCGAACTGGTCGACCCGGCCATCGCGCCCAGCCGGTTGCTCTACCGCCTGTTCCACGAGGACGGGTTCACGACGTCCGCAGCCAAGGCCGTGCAGGCCAAATGCCGTTGCTCGGCGGAACGGGTGCGCGGCACCCTGCGGACCTTCCCGCGGGCAGAAATCGAATCCTTGAAGGATGAGAACGGCGAAGTGGTGGTAACCTGCGAGTTCTGCAAAACCCGTTACCATTATTCCGCCACAGATTTGGACGAGCTTTATGCGCCTGTCCAGGGTGGGCCTTGATGGGCAATAAGGACCCGAACGGGAGTTCTACGATGCTCACGCAAACTTGGAAGCTTGGGGCCAAAGGTTTTGTGGTTTTGGCAATGGGGCTGCTGTTGGCGGCGTGCTCCAACAAACCGCCCCCGTCGAGCAATTTTCCTCCGGTCTCCTTCACCGATCTGAAGCCGTATTCGTTCAATGTCGCGCGCGTGGAGATTGTTCCACAGTTCACGAGCTCCTCGAATCCACCGCATATCGAGTTCTCGATGCCGATCTCGCCCGAGAACGCATTCAAGCGCTGGGTCGAGGACCGCATCAAGCCGGTCGGCACCAAGGGCATCCTGCGCGTCATCATCAAGGATGCGTCGGCGACCGACTCGCCGATCCCGCGCGACCCCAATGCCAGCCAGCTCTTCAATACGGAACAGACGTCGCGCATCGATATGAGCCTGAACGTTTCACTGCAGATTCTCGACGACCGGCAGTTCGTGACGGCCGAAGTGACGGGCCAGGCGGGACGCAACCGGACCTTGCCAGAGGACATCAAGCTCAATCAGCGCGACAAGATTCTGTACGACATGGTTGTCGATCTGGTGCGGAACCTGGATAGCCAGGTCGATCCGCAGATCGAGTCGACCTTGCGGCCCTACATGGCGATGTAATGCCGTTCAGGGCCGCCAGAAGGACGGCATGAACAGCACGAGCAGGATGAACATTTCGAGCCGGCCGAAGAGCATGCTTGCCGACAGCAGCCATTTGGCCGGCTCCATCAGATCCGCGTAGCTGCTCATCGGCCCCACCGCGGGCGTGAGGCCCGGGCCGAGATTGGCCAACGACGAGGCCGCGGTGGATACGGCCGCAAAGAAATCCAATCCGAATGCACCCAACGCCATCGCCACCACGGCGAAGGCGATCGCATAGACGAACAAATACCCCAGCACCGACTCGGCAACCGGATCGGAGACGGATTCGATCACCGCGTGCGGGTGCAACAAGCGAATCATCTGGATGCGCATGGTCGCGAACAGGATGCGGACGCGGAAGACCTTGATGCCGCCGGCGGGCGACCCGGCGCAGCCGCCGACAAAGGCCAGGAAGAACAGGATCGTCACCGGCAGCCCGCCCCAGCGCGTATAGTCGAGCGTCGCGTAGCCCGTGCCCGTCATGACGCTGGCCGCGGCGAAAGCAGCATGCCGCAACGCGGGCAGCGGCTTCATGTCGAAGCCGAACCACATCCAGGCCGTGATCGCCAACGTGGCGCCCAGGAAGATCGCGAGATAAAGGGGCAATTGGCGGTTGGCGAAGGCCGCCCGCCATTTGCGCTGGATGAGCTGGAGATAGATCGCGAAGGGCGCACCGGCCACGAGCATCCCGAACAGGATCACCCAATCGATCCCGGGCCGCTGCCATGCCCCCACCGAACCATCCGCCGTGGAGAACCCGCCGCAGGAGATCGTGCTCATCGCATGCAGGACGGCGGGAAAGCGGCTCATGCCCGCGACGTGCAGCAGGATCGCGATGACAATGGTGAGGCCGACATAGATGGCCGCCAGCGCGGCGATTATCCGCGTCGCGCGCGGCATGACGCGGTCGCCGCCGATGGTTTCCAGCCGATAGACCTGCATGCCGCCGATATTGAGCGTCGGCAGAACGACGATGGCCATGATCAGGAAGCCGATGCCGCCCAGCCATTGCAGCAGCGCCCGCCACATCAGAATGCCGGGCGGCATGTGATCGAGGCTGCGCAGGATCGTGCTGCCGCTGGCCGTGGTGCCACTGACCGCCTCGAACACCGCATCCGCCGAAGAGAGGTGAAGGTCGGAAAAGCCGAAAGGCAGTGCCGCAGCGAGACTGGCCGCAATCCAGCCGACCGCCGTCAGCAGGAAGATTTGCCGTGTCCCCAAATTCTGCCGGTGCGCGCCGCGATTGGCTGCCAGAAGCGAGAGGCCGACGAACAGGGTCAGCGCCGCCGCACCGGCGAAGACGCGCCAATCGGGATGACCGAAAATCGCGTCCATGATCGCGGGAATCACCATCGCCACGGCCAGGATGGCAAGGACCGCGCCGGTGGTGAACAGGGTGGGACGGATACCAACCAGCATGCGTCAGCTCCGCCAGAAGGCGCGCGAGAACAGCGCGATCACGGTCGCGAGTTCGAGCCGGCCCAGCAGCATGCCGCCGATCAGAACCCACTTCGCGGCATCGGGAACCGTGTGATAGCTGCCCGTCGGCCCGATGATCGGCCCCAGGCCCGGGCCGATATTGCCGAGCGCCGAGGCCGCGCCAGACAGGCTTGTCCCCGCATCGAGCCCCGTCAGCGCCAATGCCAGGGCCAGCAGGGCGACACAAATCAAATAGAGCATGACGAAGCCGAGAACTGATCGCACCACCGGCTCCGTGACGCGGCGGTTGTTGATCTCGATCGCGAAGACGCCGTGCGGATGCAGAAGCCGGCGCAGATGGATGCCGGCGGCGGCGAACAACACCTCAAGGCGGAAGACTTTGATGCCGCCGGCCGCCGAGCCGCTGCAACCACCGATGAAGGCCATGATGAAGAAGGCCACCTGAGCGAAGCCGCCCCAGGCGTCGTAGTCCCCCCAATGGAAGCCGCCCGTGGTCAGGATCGAGGTCGCATTGAAGATCGACCGTTCGAGCGCATCGCCCAGAGTCATATGTCCGCTGCTCCAATTCCACAATGTGAGCAGCAGAGAGAAGATGACGATCACCGCGAAATAGCGGCGCACCTGGCTGTCGTTCAAGAGATCGACCGGCTGTCGCCGCCAGGGTTCGAGAAACAGGCTGAAGGTCGTGCCGCCCGCGATCATGCCGACAACGGCGATCCATCGCGCGCCACTGCCAAAGTGGCCGAGCGATTGATCAGAGGTCGAGAAGCCGCCGGTCGAGAGCGTGCTCATCGCGTGGCACACCGCCTCGAGCAAGGTCATTCCCGCGATCAGATAGGCGATCGCCAGAACGAATGTGAATAGCGCATAGCCCGCAAGCACACCCCAGGCCAAACGCGACAGGCGCGGGATCGACGCATCGCCCGACTCGGAGGAGTCGAGGCGGAACAGCTGCATGCCGCCGATGCGCAGGAACGGCAGAACGGCAACGGCGGTCAGGATGACGCTGATACCGCCGATCCAGTTGAGCAGCGCCCGCCACAAAAGCAGCGCGGCCGGTGCATGATCGAGCCCGGTAATCACCGTGGCACCCGTGGTGGTCAGGCCCGAGACCGACTCGAACAGTGCATCGGTAACCGAAAGATGCATGCGGCCCATGAAGAACGGCACCGACGAAAAGATGCCGCCGAGAATCCAGCCGCCTGCCGTGGCCAGGAACGCCTCACGGGTGCCCAACCGCGGCGCGCCGCTGCGGCGGGCCGAGAGCACCATGCCGAGACCGACGAAACCGGACACGGCCATCGACATCAGGAAGGCCGGCCATTCGGTGCCATCGACCGCCAGGTCGACCACGAGGGGTACACCCATCGTTGCGGCCAGGATCAGCAGCACGTATCCGTTGACGACGAGAACCGGTCGGATGTCGAGCAGCACCGATTGCCTCCGTGCGTCCTGCTCAGGGCTGCGCTTTTGCGCAGTTTACAGCATCAAAGGGCCGCATCGTGCGGCGATTGCGCGCCACGGAGCCCTTGCCTATCATGCGCCCGCGACCGATATCTGCCGGGTCGCGAACCTGGAATACCCGATGCAGCTCGATATCGCCGCCTTTGACGCCACGCCCCTGGCCGCGGATCCCTATCCGCATCTGATCGTACCCAACTTCCTGGGGCGCCCCGGACTGGGCGAGGTGACGCGCGACTTTCCGAAGCTCGATATGGGCGGATCGTTCTCGCCCGACTCCCTCTCTTACGGCCCCGGTTTCGCGGCACTGCTGGAAGCGATGGAAGGCGAGGCGGTGCGCCACGCGGTCGAACGCAAGTTCGGGATCGATCTCGCCGGCCGTCCCAGCATGTGCACCGTGCGCGGCATGACGCGCGAGCGCGACGGGCAGATCCATAAGGACGCCGCATTCAAGATCGTCACCCTGCTTTTGTATCTCAATGGCGATTGGAACACCGAGGGTGGACGGTTGCGCGTATTGCGTTCCTCGGACAACCTCGAAGACTACACCGCCGAAATCCCGCCCGACGGCGGCACCCTGTTCGCCTTCCTCTGCACGCCCAATGCCTGGCACGGCCACAAGCCCTTCGATGGGCCACGCCGCAGCATCCAGCTCAACTATGTCAGCGACGTGCAGAAAATGAATAGCGAATTGGCCCGTCATCGCTTCTCCGCACGGATGAAAAAGGTCAAACGGCTTTTCGGATTGGGGCGCGCTGCGGCCTGACGGCGTTCAGAGGCGCACGTAGGAGCGCTTGAACAGGTCAGCTTGCGGCAACGGATTGAAGTCCTTCACCTCGGGCGACGGCTTGCCGAACAGGAACCCCTGGACATAGTCGCAACCGCAGTCGCGGCAGAAATCCAGCGCTTCCTTCGAGTCCACCATCTCGGCGATGGTCTCCACCTTCATGCGACGGCAGAGTTCGGTCAATGCCGACAGGAAGGCGCGGCCCTTGGTGGCCTTCTGCGCGTTCTTGATGGCCGAGCCGTCGAGCTTCACCACGTCGACGTCCAGCACCGACAGATATTGGAACGAGGCCGCGCCGGCACCGAAATCGTCCAGGCAGACGTGGTAGCCCTTGTCGCGCAGCGCGTGGATGAACTTATTGGCGCCGTCGAGATCGCTCATGCGTGAGCTTTCGGTGATCTCGAACATCAGCTTGCCCTGGGTCCACTCGTTCTCCTTCAGCATCTTCATCAGCGAGTCGACATAAGAGTCCTTGCCGATGGAGAAGCCGGAGACGTTGACGGCGACCCTGTACTTGTCGTTGTTGCGCGGGAACTTCGAGAGCCATTCCATGACCTTCTTCGCCATCGCGAAGTCGAAGTCATGGATCAGGCCAGTCTCTTCCGCGAAGGTGATCGTCTTGAAGGGCGATTCGCCGGCGGCGCGTTCGAACCGGCACAGCGCCTCATAATGGTGAATCTCGCCCGAATTGATGTGCACGATCGGCTGCAGCGCTACGAAGAACTGGGCCTGCGACACGACCGTGCGGAAACGCGAAACCTCGTCCATGGCCTGGCTGATCATCGTCGACATGTTCGAGGCCATGTCCTTGACGCTGATCCCCTCGCCTTCCGAGTCGCGGAACTTGTTCAAGGTATAGAGTAGACCCTTGGCTAGGTCTTCTTCGCTGACCCCGCCGGCGTCCATCTGCATGGTCGCCGCTTCGGCCTTGGCGCCCTGGCCCGACGGGTCGAACCGCTGGGTCATGGTCTCGATCGATTTCAGCACCTCCTGCACATTGGTGCCGGCCGAATGCATGATCGAGAACTGGTTGTCGCCGACTCGTGCCGCCGCGTCGCCACCGACCGAACTGGCCTTCAGGACGTCGCCGACGCCCTGCATCAGTTTCTGGGCGGCATCCGAGTCGAGCCGGCCGGTCAGATCGGTCATCCCCGGGATCGACACCAGGGTGACCTCGGCGGTCTCGCCCGCGGCCGCCAATTCCTTCATCTTCTCGGCCGCCTTGGCCGAGAATTCGTTGGCATCGACCAGACCGCCATTCTTGGTGTCGGCCAGAGCGGCGACGACCTTCGGCGACGACCGGCGCAGGCCGACATAGATCAGGCCGTTGACCGGGTCGAGACAATAAGCGGCGATCGATACCCAGAACTCAGCGCCGCCGGCACCCGATACGCGGATGACTGCGTCATCGAGGCGGCCGGCCTTCTGGGTCTGCTTGAGCATCTGACCGATCAGCGGAGAGTCGGGCGGCGCGGCCCCGTCGCGGTACGAAGTGCCGCGCC
>CAZNZI010000530.1:0-1633 GCA_964577475.1 uncultured Rhodospirillaceae bacterium | reverse complement strand
GCCGGCCGGATAGGGCCGTACGGGCTGCGGATATTCACGCCAGCCGTTGATGATCCCGTCGGTCCAGCGCCAGGCTTCTTCCACCTCGGCGCGCGACATGAACAGGGTCTGGCGCCCGCGGATCACGTCGAGCAACAGACGCTCATAGGCATCGGGGATATGGCCGAAAGTGTCGGCGAAGGACAGGTTCAACGCCGTCTGCTTGAGGCGCAGATCGCCTGGGCCCGGCTCCTTGTTAAGGAGAAGCAGCTTCACGCTTTCGTTCGGCTGCACGCGGATCACCAGCACGTTCGGCTCGATCGAGCCCGACTCGCGCGGATAGAGCAGATAGGGCGGCCGGGTGAATTCGATCGCGATCTCCGAGCAGCGCTCGGTAAGGCGCTTGCCGGTGCGCAGATAGAACGGCACGCCCGACCAGCGCCAGTTGTCGATGCCGGCCTTGATCGCGACGAAGGTTTCCGTGTCGCTGTGGCTCTTGGCGTCCTTCTCTTCCATGTAGCCCGGCACCGGCTGGCCGTCGACGGCGCCCGAACGGTACTGGCCGCGCACCGTGTACTGGCCGATTTCGGTGCCTTTGATGTGGTGCAACGACTTCAGCACTTTCAGCTTCTCGTCGCGGACCGCTTGGGCTTCGAGCGAGATCGGCGGCTCCATCGCCACCAGACAGAGAAGCTGGAGCATGTGGTTCTGGATCATGTCGCGCAGCGCGCCCGATCCGTCGTAGTACGACCAGCGGCCGCCGACGCCGACCGTCTCAGACACGGTGATCTGGACATGGTCGATGAAGTTACGGTTCCAGAGCGGCTCGAACATCGAATTGGCGAAGCGCAGCGCCATCAAATTCTGCACCGCTTCTTTGCCGAGGTAGTGGTCGATCCGGTAGATCTGGGTCTCGTCGAAATACTTGCCGAGTTCGGCGTTGATCGCCTGCGACGAGGCAAGGTCGTGGCCGAGCGGCTTCTCGACCACCAGGCGCGTCTGCTTCGTGATTAGCTTGTTCGCGGCGAGATTGTCGGCGATCGCGCCGAACAGGTCGGGCGCGGTAGCGAGGTAGAAAACGCGGATGCGGTCCGGGGCATCCGCCAAGCGGTCTGCGAGGCCCTTGTAGGACGAGGCATCCTTGGCATCGAGCGGGGTATAGCCGAGGCGCGCGGCAAAGCGCTTCCAGGCTTCCTCGTCGCGGCGCAGCTTGGCATCGGTGAAGATCGCCTGTTCGGCGATGGCGACGAAGGACTCGTCGGTCTGCTTGGCGCGCGAGACGGCGATGATCCGCCCTTCCGGGGGCATGCGGCCTTCGAGTTCAGCGCTGTAAAGCGCCGGCAGCAGTTTGCGCTTGGACAAGTCCCCGCTGCCGCCGAAAACCACGATATCGGCCGGTTCGCTGATCAGATTGGCCTTGGCCCCGGCGGCGCCGGTCATCGCGACATTCATAACCTTCACCTCACGCGGGTCGAACCCGCTGCGGGTGCAGGCGGGCGGACGGTTCTACTACTTGCCCTTCGAGACGGCATCCTTGAATTCGTCAAGCATGGCAGCGAAGCGCTTATTGAGCAGGTCAACCGCCTCACCATTGGCTATGGCGACGATTTCCGAGAGCTCGCGCGCATTCGACAGCGCCTTCTCGAACGCTACT
>CAZNZI010000529.1:0-6739 GCA_964577475.1 uncultured Rhodospirillaceae bacterium | reverse complement strand
ACCGAATACCGCACGTCGTCGAAAACGAAGAATTCCGCCTCCGGCCCGAAATAGACCGTATCGCCGACGCCGCTCGAGGCGAGATAGGCTTCCGCCTTCTTGGCGATGCCGCGCGGATCGCGGTCGTAGGGCTTGCCGGTGAGCGGCTCGTAGACGTCGCAGTTCAGGATCATCATCGTCTGCGCCGCGAAGGGATCGATCACGGCCGTCGACAGATCAGGGCGCAAGCTCATGTCGGACTCGTTGATGCTCTTCCACCCCGCAATGGACGAGCCGTCGAACATGATGCCCTCGGTGAGCATGGTCTCGTCGACCGTGCGCACATGCTGGGCGGTGTGCTGCCACTTTCCGCGCGGATCGGTGAAGCGGAAATCGACGTACTTCACGTCGTGTTCCTTGATCATATCAAGGACCCGCTTCACTTCCGACTTGCCGGAGGATTTCTTCGCGTCTGCCATTTGCTTTTCCCGTCGTTGGTTTGAAGTTGAATTTTCAGAGGCGCCGAAAAGGCGAGGAACTCCCAGTCCCGCGCTCAGATGGCGTCACTGCCCCGCTCGCCGGTGCGGATGCGAACCGCTTCCTCGACCGGCGTCACAAAAATCTTGCCGTCACCGATGCGGCCCGTGTGCGCCGCCCCTTGGATGGCTTCGAGCGCACGCTCGACGAGCGCGTCCTCGATCACCAGTTCGATTTTCACCTTGGGCAAGAAGTCGACCACGTACTCGGCGCCACGATAGAGTTCGGTATGACCTTTCTGACGGCCGAAGCCCTTGGCCTCGGTCACGGTCAGGCCCTGCAGGCCGATCTCGTTGAGGGCTTCCTTCACCTCGTCGAGTTTGAACGGCTTGATAATGGCTTCGATCTTCTTCATGGCCCCGTTGCACTGTCATCGGTTTCGGAGTGACCGGCCTGTGACCGGCCGGACTCATTTAGCACGCACCATGCCATCCGGGCCACGGCTTTTCGCGGACGCAAAAGGGTTATGAAGTCTTGAAAAAACAATAGGTTGCGGTAGGCTGCCTAAAAATGATCGCCTCAAAACTAGGCATATCTGCCTATTTTGCAGGCAGTGTTGGTCGGGCTGCCGATCCATGCTAACCCAATCGATATCGCGGAGGGTGAGCCGCGACGAGGGAGACAACAGCGTGAAGCCGGGCAATAGCATTCTCAGCAGCTATGGGACGACGATCTTCGAGGTGATGAGCCGGCTCGCGGTCGAGCACAAAGCGGTCAATCTGGGACAGGGATTCCCCGAGGGACTCGAGCCGCCCGCCGTCGTCGCGGCCGCGGCCAAGGCCATCAATGACGGCCCGCATCAGTACCCGCCGATGATGGGCTTGCCGGCTCTGCGTCAGGCCGTCGCCGATCACGCGAAGCGCTTTTACGATTTGACCGTCGATCCGGTGCGCGAGGTGATGGTGACCTCAGGCGCGACCGAAGCTCTGGCGGATTGCCTGTTCGGCTTGATCGAGCCTGGCGACGAAGTGGTGCTGATCGAGCCGCTGTACGACAGCTATCTGCCGATCGTCCGCCGCGCCGGGGGCATTCCCAAACTGGTGCGTGTCGAGCCGCCGAACTGGGATCTGCCGCGCGATGCGCTGATAAAAGCCTTCGGCCCGCGCACCAAGCTGCTGCTCATGAACTCGCCGCAGAATCCGACGGGCAAGGTCTATACGCGCGAGGAGCTGCAGTTCCTGGCCGACCTGCTGATCGAGCACGATGCCTATGCCGTCTGCGACGAAGTCTACGAGCACCTGATTTACGACGGCCAGAAGCATGTTCCGATGATCACGATCCCGGGCATGCGCGACCGGGCCATCCGTATCGGTTCGGCGGGGAAGACCTTCTCCCTGACGAGCTGGAAAGTCGGCTACATCACGGCCGCACCGGAACTGCTGCAGCCCGTCGTCAAGGCGCACCAGTACATCACCTTCACCACGCCGACGAGTTTGCAGCAGGCGGTCGCACAAGGGCTCGCCAGCGACGATGCGTATTACCGCGATCTTGCCAGCGATCTGTCAGAACGCCGCGACCGTTTCGCGGCCGGTCTGCGCGCCATCGGTTTCGATGTGCTGCCCTGCCACGGCAGCTATTTCATCAATGTCGATATCCGCTCGATCGGCTTCAACGGCGACGACGTCGCGTTCTGCCGGCACTTGACCACCGATGCCGGCGTGGCCGCCGTGCCGGTCAGCGCGTTTTACAACGAGAACGGCATCCACCACTTCGCCCGGTTCTGTTTCGCCAAGAAACAGGAAGCGCTCGACGAGGCGCTCGACCGGCTGACGAAGCATTTCAAGGGCGCGCGTGCTTGACGCCTAGGCCGCCAAGGGATAGACACAGGGCCCTCGGCGGCGGGCGTAGCTCAGTTGGTTAGAGCGCCAGTTTGTGGTACTGGATGTCGCCGGTTCGATTCCGGTCGCTCGCCCCAATTTCTCTTTATACCTAAGCTCTTGCAGGCGCTTCTTCGTGCGCCGCTTTATGGCTGATCGAAGGATACGGTGGCGATCGCCTGATCCCGGAGAGCAGGCTTCCATTGAATCGGATCAGCGGGTTTCCCGTTGGCGTCAGTGACCGAGGTCCCAAGCCCGGCCTTGTCGAGAATCACGGTGCCGGTCGGGGTGCGGACTTCGACCACGCCTTCGATCAGGAAGACGTCGAGCAGGCTGTTCGGCTTGACGACGCCGCCCCAGACCTTGGTGCCGCGGATACCGATCGTTCCCGCGTTGCCTGCGATCTCGATCTTGTGGACAGGCAATTTGGCAATATCACCCCCTGCCAAAAGTATGGCACCCGCCTTTCTGGTGAAAAGCGCGGTGCCGCTTTGCGAGCCGATGGAGAGCTCGTCGATGGTGAAATCGGCTTTTTCACCGAGGGTGAGCATGGTTCCATCGGCGAATTTGACTTCGAGCCGGGCATCGTCGCCCGTCGTCAGCCGATCGCCCAACGCAATGTGGGAATCCTGACGAAGTGCACGTTTTTGGCCTGATGCTTCTGCGCTGGCGTCGCCTCGAATACGGGTTACACTGCCCACATCCGCTGCCCGTGCCATGGGGACATTTAACGCGAAGCAGCTACATGCCAAAATTCCCAAACAAAATAAAATTAAGCGGCTAGGCATCACAGCGTTCCTCGGGGTCTGATGTGTACCTTACAACGATAGAACTACGAAATTGGATGCACAAACCCTCGTCAAGTGACGGAAGTCACAGTAGAATGAAAAGAGTGCCGACAAAGGCCTGTGAAGCAAACGAAAATGACTGAAGAACAGACACATACTCTTGACGGGGTGCCATTGTTGTCTCCGCTCACCAAGCCCGAGCGGATTGACTTGGGCAAGCAATGCCGTTTCAAGCGTTTTACAGCAGGCGAACATATCATCGATATGCAGGCTGACGGCCGCGACGTGCACTTCGTTCTCGAGGGCACCGTGCGCGTGGTCAATTACTCGCCGACCGGCCGTGAAGTGACGCTCGATGACATCGGTCCGGGCGGCTATTTCGGCGAACTCGCAGCGATCGATGGCGGTCCGCGCTCGGCCTTCGTGATGCCGCAGGGCGGATGGGCCGTGACGGCAGCGATGCCCTCGCCGGTGTTCCTCGCGCTGCTCGCGCGCAAACCGCAGATCGGCCTCGACATCATGCGGCGCCTTGCGCGCATGGTGCGTCAGTCCGACAACCGGATCATGGATCTCAGCACGCTCGGCGCGCAGCACCGCATTCAGGCCGAGCTGATGCGTCAGGCTGCGGGGATTTCGCCTGATGGGCGCACGGCGACGATATCGCCGATCCCGCTGCACGCCGATTTGGCCAGCCGCGTTAGCACCACGCGCGAAACCGTGGCCCGCGTGCTGAACGACCTGGCCCGCGATGGCATCGTCGAACGGCAGAAGAATGCGCTGGTCGTGCGCGATCTGCCGCGCCTGACAGCCATGGTCGAAGACATGCGCAGCCGCTGAGCGGCCGGGGCAATCTTGTGACGCCCATCACTGATTTTGCTGGCGTAATCGCTATGATCCGAGACGATACCGGCGATGACCTCAGGTGTCGTCCAGTATCTTCCCTCAAGAGAACTCGGGGCCAGGTTCGTCCTGGCCCCACTTTTATGTCCGGAGGCCGCTCCCATGTCTGACGGCCGGCGACCCTGGGTGGTTTCAGCGGGTATCGGCGGTGCAGCCGGTGTTGTTTTGGCGGCGGCTTCCGCTCATCTCGCCGGGATGAATGCGGCCGCGCAGTCGAACATCGACATCGCTGCGCGCTTCCTGATGTTCCACGCCCTGGCGTTGATCGGCGTCGCAGCGTTGAACCGCGACGGTGGTCGCTGGCTGACCGCCGCGGGTTTCCTGTTCGTCATCGGCAGCGTCTGCTTCAGCGGTGGACTCTGCCTCGTTGCGCTCGTCGGTCGCGCTTTCGGGCCGGTCATTCCGATCGGTGGCGTGCTTCTGATCTTGGGATGGCTGGCCTTGGCCGTCGCCGGCTTCAGGCTCCGCGGCGAACGCCGATAGGGAAGCGGCGCGTAGAAACAGAAACGGCGGCTCAAAGAGCCGCCGATCGGGTCGTCCTATCCGAGACCGCCTTACTTAATCTTGGCTTCCTTGAAGACCACGTGCTTGCGCACGACCGGGTCGTACTTCTTGAACTCGAGCTTTTCGGTCGTCTTGCGCGGGTTCTTCTTAGCCACGTAGAAGAAGCCGGTATCAGCCGTGCTGAGCAGCTTGACGAGAATGGTGGCGGGCTTAGCCATGGCCTTGGTCCTAAAAGGTTAACGCGCGACGCGGATTAGGGGGCGCACCATATAGATTGGGCCAGCGGAGTCAAGGCTTTCGCCCTGACTCCGGCCAATGTCATTTGCCGTCGCGGTTGACGTTGAACGCATTGAAAGCCTGCTGGACCGGCATGACCTCCAAGATATTGATATTGATGTGATCCGGGAGGGCCGCCGTCCAATAGATGCACTCGGCGATATCGTCGGCGGAGAGGGGCTTCATGCCCTCGTAGACCTTGGATGCCTTGGCGGCATCACCGTTGAACCGCACCATCGAGAATTCGGTCTCGCACATGCCCGGCTCGATGCTGGTGACCCGGACATTGGTGCCGAGCACGTCGGAGCGCAGCGCAAGGGAGAACTGTTCCACGAAGGCCTTGCTGGCCGCATAGACGTTGCCGCCCGGATAGGGATAACGGCCGGCGACCGAACCGAGATTGATCACATGGCCGCGCTTACGCTCGACCATGCCGGGTAGCACGCAGCGCGTCAGGTACATCAGGCCCTTGATGTTGGTGTCGACCATCTGGTCCCAGTCATCGAGGCTGGTCCTCTGCGCCGGTTCGATGCCGAGCGCGAGGCCGGCATTGTTGACCAGCACATCGATCGCGGTGAATTCCTTGGGCAGGGTCGCGATCGCCTTCTCGACAGCGGCACGGTCGCGCACGTCGAGTTGGAGAATATGAACCGGAACCTTGAGTTCCTTCTTGAGCGCTTCGAGCCGGTCCATGCGACGGCCACAGAGAACGAGCCGCGCCCCGGCGGCGGCGAATTTGCGCGCTGCGGCGGCACCGAAACCGGCGGTGGCGCCCGAAATGAAAACGACCGATGACGCGGAAACAGTCACGTCTGCACTCCCTCGTTAAAGTTGGCTCGTTTGAGTTGGTTCAGTTACCGGCGGGCTTGGTCTGCCACACGCCTTCGCGCTGCATGACGAAATGCACCGAAGGCGCGAAGGGACCGTCGACATCCCAGATGTAGAGTTGATAGATGCTTTTGTAAGGCTCGACGCGCGTCGCGTTCTGATCCTTGACCAGCCCATCGGTGACGATGCGGAACTGGCCTTTCATCGCGAGACCCATATCGGCGATGGTCTTGGCGTCCGCAGGTTTGATGGCCGCGCTGTTGATCGAGACTTTGCCGTCAGCCGTCGCCTTCATCAGGATGATGATCGCATTGCGCCGGACGAAGGTGACTTCCTGGCTGGTTCCGAGCCGGCCCTCGCGTTCGTATTCGACCTTGAACCGCCCTTGGCCGAGTGACTCCACTTTTTTGAAATTGGAATCGCGCGCGAGATCCTTATGGATCAATTCGATCTGCTTGGGGATTTCCTCGGAACTGTATTTGCCGTTCTGAATGTCGCGATACAACGGGGCCCAGACGAGTTCGCCGTAATAGGACAGCGCGAAAGAACCGTCCTTGCCCAACCGCACTTCGGCCTTGAAGGCGTTGGGCAGATAGCAGGCGGCCAGCGCGATCACTGCCGCGGCGGCAAGCGCGGCGGCGGCGCGAACGCGCCAGCTCGAGAAGCTGATCGTCATTCGGCCTCCTTCGCCGCGACCCACAATGCCTCCATCTCCTCGAGCGTCGCTTGTGCCGGCGTGCGGCTCTGGGCTGCCAGGCCCGCTTCGATCTTGTGGAAGCGGCGTTCGAATTTGCGCGAGCCGCGCCGCAACGATCCCTCGGCATCGAGGCCGAGCTTGCGCGCCAGGTTGACGACGGCGAACATCAGATCGCCGACTTCCTCGTCGAGTTTCTCCTGCGCGGCGCCGGCGGCGATCTCGGCCTTCACCTCGGCGATCTCTTCCTCGATCTTGTCGAGGACCTGTTTCGCCTCCGGCCAATCGAAGCCGACACGGGCGGCGCGTGCCTGGAGCTTCTGCGCGCGCGTCAGCGCGGGAAGCCCGGTGCCGACGCCGTCAAGCGCGCTGGGAGGCTGATCCGATTTTGCCTTCTCGGCGCGTTCATGCGCCTT
>CAZNZI010000528.1:0-12029 GCA_964577475.1 uncultured Rhodospirillaceae bacterium | reverse complement strand
CGAGATCGTCGAAGCCGCGCTCGGCATCCCTACCCCCATCGATCCCGTCACGTGATGGATGGGCGGTTCCGCGCTCTTAACGCGCGGCCGGTGCGCGAGGGCGATTACGTCCTTTACTGGATGCAGCAGTCGCAGCGCGCGGCTTTCAATCCGGCGCTCGAACACGCGGTCGCTCAGGCCAACGATCTCGGACTGCCGGTTCTCGTCGGTTTCGGCCTGACCGATAGCTATCCCGACGCCAATCTGCGCCACCTCGCCTTCATGCTGGAAGGCCTCGCCGAGGTCCGGTGCGATCTCGTGCGGCGCAAGATCGGATTCGTCATCCGCAAGGGCTCGCCCGAACGGATCGCCGTCGCGTTGGCGAAGAACGCCGTGCTCCTCGTCTGTGACCGAGGCTATCTGCGACACCAGCGCGCTTGGCGCGACCATGTAGCGAAGAAGGCGCCTTGCCGCGTGGTGCAGATCGAAGGCGATGCGGTCGTGCCGGTCGAAACGGCATCGGATAAGCACGAGATCGCCGCGCGGACTCTGCGGCCGAAGATCATGCGCGCTCTCGATGCCTTTCTGCGCCCCTGCCCCGCCACGCGCGTGAAGAATCCCGCGCGATTGAAGCTCAAAAGCGATATCGATCTTGATGACATTCCCGGCGCTTTGCGCAAGCTGAAGATCGACCGCAGTGTCGGACCGGCCGCGAAATTCCGCGGCGGCACACGTGCGGCGCGCCGGCATCTCGACCGTTTCATCGAAAACGGCTTGACTATCTACGGCACCGGACGCGCCAAGGCCGAGGAGAGCCCGGTCTCGTTGCTATCGCCTTATCTTCATTTCGGCCAGGTATCGCCGGTCGAGATCGTGCTCAAGATGCTGAAAGCCGGACCACCGACGGCCGCCTATGCCTTCATCGAGCAACTGGTCGTGCGGCGCGAACTCACCTTCAACCACGCGATCTTCGAGCCGCGCTACGACCGTTACGAGAGCGTACCGGACTGGGCGCGGCAGACCTTGGCTGCGCATCGCCGTGACCGGCGCGCCTTCCGCTATGACCGCGCCGCCTTCGAAGAGGCGCGCACCCACGAGCCTGTGTGGAACGCGGCCATGACCGAGATGAAACTGACCGGCTATCTGCACAGCCGCATGAGAATGTATTGGGGAAAGAAAATCCTCGAATGGTCGACCGATCCGAAGACCGCCTTCGAGACAGCGCTCTATCTCAACAACAAATATTTCTTAGACGGCCGCGACCCGAATTCTTACACCGGGGTCGCCTGGTGTTTCGGCCTTCATGACCGGCCGTGGCCAAGCCATCCGATCTTCGGCACCGTGCGCAGCCAGGGGCTGAACAGTCTGCGCGCCTTCGATCTCGACACCTATGTGGCGCGCTTTGCCAAACTGACGAAAGCGAAGCCTAGGTCTTGACGGTTCCCTGATCGATCAGCCAGCCGACGGACTCGAACACCGCTTCGAAGGACCCATAGCGCGGCTGGTAATTCAGCAGACGCTCGGCCTTGGCGATGCTGCAATTCGGGCTGTGCGCGATGTGGTCGTGAGTCTGCTCGATCTCGAGCGGCGAGTGACCTTTCTGCCACTCGGGCCACGGCGCGTAGCGTAGCTTCGCCTCAACACCGAACCAGTCGGCCATCGCCTCGGCGTAACCGCGCAAGGTGACGGCGGCCGGCGAAACCGTGTGGAAGGCTTCGCCCACCGCCAGCCTGCGATTCGCGATGGCACCCATGAAAGCCTGCGCCACATCGTCGGCATGGACGTGATGCACGGTCTCCAGCCCGAAATTGGGAAGAACGATTTCCTTGCCCTGCGCGATCGCCGAAAAGACGTCCGGATTGAAGTGGCCTTCCGGGTTCAGGGGAATCCAACCCGGGCCGACGATATGCCCAGGATGGATCAGCGTGACTGGAAAACCGTTTTGCGCCTCTTCGAGCAGATAGGTCTCGATCGCCGCTTTCTGAATGCCGTAATCGCCGAACGGCCGGCGCGGCTGCATTTCGGTGGTGGGCACTTCGACGCTGGGCCCATGCACCCAGATCGTGCCGGTGTGGAGAAAGTGATCGACATGGCCGCGCAACGCTTCAACCAGATGCTTGGCGCTGGCTACGGTGAAGCAGATTTTGTCGATCACGATCTCGGCATTGAGCGCGCGGATCTTGGCGCCGAAGGTGCCCGCCTTTTCCTCGGCCTCGCGGTCGATCACGATCGTCTCGACCGATGTCCAAGCCGCATGGGGCTGATAGGGGGCGCGTTGGCCGCGGCTGACGGCGACGACCTCGTGCCCGGCTTCGACCAGCCGCGGCACCAGATAGGTGCCGACATGACCGCTGCCCCCGATCACCACGATGCGCGCCATGGAGTTCCTCCACCGTTTCTTGCGGGCCGTCCCCCAGCCACCCTTGCGCCCTTTTTGCGAGAAATGCCAGCCCTCTATCGGCCGCTTGATCCCATCTCAGTGAAAGGTGTATATACACATATTATACACTGCGCCAAGTCACTGTAGGAGACGCGCCATGACCGCATGCATCGTGGGCTGGGCCCATTCGAAATTCGGCAAACTCGAGACCGAGACGATCGAAAGCCTCGTTGTGCGCGTGGCCACCGATGCAATGGCCGATGCGGGTGTCGAGCCCAAGGACATCGACGCGATCTACATCGGCACGATGAACGGCGGCATGGTACGGCAGGAATTCACCGCGTCGCTGGTGCTGCAAGCGAGCCCCGCGCTCCGCTTCAAGCCCGCGACCCGCGTCGAGGATGCCTGCGCCACCGGTTCGGCGGCGATCCATCAGGGCCTCAATCTGATCGAGGCGAAGAAGGCGCGGCGCGTTCTCGTGGTCGGCGTCGAAAAGATGACCGAGATCTCGACCAAGGACATCGGCGACGTCCTGATCAAGGCGAGCTACCTGCCCGAGGAAGGCACGATCGAAGGCGGATTCGCCGGCGTGTTCGGGCGGATCACCGAGCTTTACTTCCAGCGCTATGGCGACAAGTCGGAAAGTCTCGCCCGCATCGCCGCCAAGAACCACAAGAACGCGCTCGGCAATCCGCTGGCGCAGATGCAGAAGGATTTCGGCTTCGAGTTCTGCAATACGGTGTCCGAAAAGAACCCGCTGACCGCCGGACCGCTGCGCCGCACCGACTGTTCGCTGATCACCGACGGGGCCGCCGCCGTGGTGCTGTCGGATGTCGACACGGCACTTTCGGCCAAGAAGGCCGTCGTCTTCCGCGCCGCCGTGCAGGTGAACGATTTCCTGCCGATGTCCAAGCGCGACATCATCGCCTTTGAAGGTCCCGCCGAAGCCTGGCGCCGCGCCTATGCGCAAGCCGGTGTGGGCATCAACGACCTGAGCGTTGTCGAAACCCATGACTGCTTCACCACGGCTGAGTTGCTCGAATACGAGGCGATGGGTCTCACACCGGCCGGCCAGGGCGCGCGCGCGATCGACGAAGGTTGGGTCGAGAAGACCGGCAAGCTGCCGGTGAACCCCTCGGGCGGGCTGAAGGCCAAGGGGCACCCGATTGGGGCCACCGGCGTGTCGATGCATGTCCTGGGCGCGATGCAGCTGACCGGCACCGCAGGCGGAATTCAGATTCCGAACGCGAAACTGGCCGGGCTTTTCAACATGGGCGGCGCGGCCGTCGCCAATTTCGTCAGCATCCTCGAACCGCTGCGCTAGGAGACGATGGGGCGCAGCCGATAGTGGCTGACGCCCCAGGTCTCGCCGCCGTGGTCGCCGAACAATCCCGCCGTCGCCAGGAAGAACAGCCGCCAGCGGCGCAGCCAGACCGGCGTTTCGTGCCCATAGACATCGTCGAGGATCGGCCTGATCTCGTCGATCCGCCGGTCGAAGTTCTCGAGCCAGTGGAGCGCGGTGCGCTGATAGTGCGTCCCGCTCCATTGCCATTCCTCTTCGATCGCGAGGCGATGGGTGCAATGCCGCAGCAATCCGCGGCTCGGCATGATGCCCCCGGTGAAGAAATATCGCGCAATCCAGTCGCCCGCATTGCCGTGATCGAAGCGGTACGGTGCGGCACGATGGCCGAAGACATGGAGGAATAGCCGCCCGTCCGGTTTCAGCCAATCGGCGATGCGGTCGAGAAGCAGCAGCCAGTTGGCGACATGCTCGAACATCTCGACCGAGACGATACGGTCGAATTGTCGCATTGGCGCGAAACCGTTCACATCGGCGGTGACAACCGTGAGGTTGTTCAGTCGCCGTGCCACGGCCTCGCGCTCGATGAAGAGTTTCTGGAGCCGCGAATTCGAAACGGCCGTGATCAGCGCCTGCGGATAGTGCGCCGCCATCCACAGGGACAGCGAACCCCAGCCGCAGCCGAGTTCCAGGATCGTCTGGCCGTCGGCCAGGGCCGCATGCGCCGTTGTCGCGGCCAACGCATGCTGCTCGGCCGTTGCGAGCGAATCGTCGGGCGTCAGATAGAGGCAGGACGAGTATTTGCGGCGCGGACCGAGCACCAGCTCGAAGAACGATGACGGCAACTCGTAGTGCTGCTCATTGGCCGATTTTGTGTGTTCGGCGATCGGCCGGTCGCGCATGGCGGCAGCGAAGCGGGCTTCCTGCGCCGGCCCGTCGAGCGCCGCCAACCGCCGCCGCGTTGCCGCCACCCGAGCAGCGATGCCAGCACGCAGAAGGGCATCCGGCACAGGGGCATGTTCGGCGACCATGCCCAGGAGCGATTTGAGGCTCATGCGCGCGGCGGCAATGGGATGAAGGCGCTGGTGCGGGCCTGATAGGCGCGGTAAGCGTCGCCACGCGAACGCAGCATGTGCCGTTCCAACGGCGGAATGCCGGAGCCATACACCAAAACACCGTACATCACGACCGGCCCCAGCAGTGATGCCCAGCTCCACGGTTCACCGTTGATTGCAAAGATCGGATAGGCGACCCACGCCAGGCATTCGAAAAAGTAGTTGGGATGGCGCGACCAGGACCAGAGGCCGGTATCGCAGACCTTCCCTCCATGCGCGGGATTGGATTTGAAGCGGGCCAATTGGCGATCAGCGATCCCTTCGCCCAGAATCGCGGCGACCAGAACGAGGACGCCGGCCAAATCGATCCAACGGAAATCCGGCACCGGGTTATGCGCGGCGAGATACATGGCGAGCGCCAACAGAATCGCTGTGACGGCTTGCAGAATGGCGAAACCCAGAAGGTAGGGCTTGTAGCGTGCGCCCCAAAGTTCGCGCAACGCGCGGTAGCGTGCATCCTCGGGATGATTCGCGGTACGGAGCGCAATATGGGTGCCGAGACGCAGTCCCCAGAGAGCGATCAACACGGCAACGGCCGCCTGGCGCCAGGATGGTCCGGCGTCATCCGTCACCAGCGCGAAGACCACACCCAGCGCGCCGGTGCCGAAGGACCAGAAGGCATCGATCCATCCGCCATTGTCGGTCACGCGCACCACGATCCAGGCGCAGACCATCGCCGCGATCATGGCAAGTCCGGCAACGGCCATCGCGGCCACGCTGTCCATTTCCGGACCTATTCCGGTTTGACGATGCGATAGAGGCCGACGTCGATGGCGCCGGCGCGGAAACCGGCTTCGCAATAGGCGAGATAGTATTCCCACATGCGTTTAAAACGCTGGGCGAAGCCCTGGGTTGCAATAGCGGGCCAGGCCGCCTGGAACCGGCGCTGCCATTCGGCCAGCGTGTGCGCATAACTCGACCCGAAGGTTTCGGCCGATGTCAGCCGCAGTCCTGCCCGTTCGATCTGCTCGCGCAAAACCGAGGGCGATGGCAACATGCCGCCGGGGAAGATGTAGCGCTGGATGAAATCGGCGCGGGCGCGATAACCGGGGAAGCGCGCATCGTCGATGGTGATCGCCTGTAACACCGCCACACCGCCGGCGCGAAGCCGCTCGCCCAACGTGGCAAAGTAGGTCGGCCAGTGCGCCTCGCCCACGGCCTCCACCATCTCGATCGACGCGATCCGGTCATAGGTGCCGCCGACATCGCGATAGTCGGTCAGGCTGATATCGACCTGCCCGGCGATACCGGCGACCGCCATTCGCTCGCATGCGTAAGCGTGCTGTTCCCGCGACAAGGTGATCGCCGTGACATGACCGGCATCGGCCTGCGCCATCTGTTCGGCGAGCCCGCCCCAGCCGCAGCCGATCTCAAGCACACGCTCACCACCACCCAGGCTGAGCAATTCGACGATGCGCGTGTTCTTGCGCCCCTGCGCCGCTTCGAGGGTTTCGCGCGGCTGTTCGTAGATCGCCGAGGAATAGCTCATTCCGGCGTCGAGCCAGAGGCGATAGAACGCATTGCCGAGATCGTAGTGGGCCGCGATGTTGCGCCGGCTGCCGCGCCGGCTATTGGGACGACCGAGATGCTTCAACCGATGGAGCAAGCGGAACGGCGCCAGCCCATGGAGCCGCTGGGTCAGGCAGTCGATATTCAGCGCAGCCAGTTCCAGCAACGCCGCCAGATCGGGGCTTGACCAGTCGCCGTCCATATAGGCTTCGGCGAAACCCACCGCGCCGCCACGGGCCAGCCGTCGCATGGCACGCCAGCGATGGAGATCGAGCGCAGCCTCGGGACCTATTTTGTCGGCGCGGACCACGATCCGGTCGCCGCTGGGTGTCGTGATCGTCAGCCGCCCGACGCCGATATGCGATGCCACCGCGCGCAGCATGGTCGCGCGCGGATCGCGCAGCCGGGCGCCGAAGCCCATGGCATCCATCGTCTCGACCGTCGTTTGCGGATCAGGCATCGACACTCTCGCGCGTCTCGGCCAGCGACGGACGGCGAATGACAGAAACCGGCTCAGCGGGCGGCGTGGGACGGCGGTGGAATCGCACGCCCTTACGCCACAGTTTCAGTGCTTCCCAATGAATGCCGACGATCACTTTCACTGTCATCAGGGGATACTGCCAGACCATCCGCGCCAAGGCACCGTCGCTCAATTCGACACGGCGGCCGCTGAAGGATGCGCCGAGGACCGGCCCTTCGGCATCGCGCACCTCGACACCGATCGCCAGCGTGTCGCCCGGCGGCAGGATGCGGAAGCGATAGGTCATGTCCATGCCAAGGAAGGGCGAAACGTGCAGAGCCTTGGCGCACTCCTGCAGGACCAGCGGGTTGCCGTCGCGCGCTGGAATCAGATAGCTGTGCCGGTCGCCGAAGGTGTTGTTGACCTCATAGAGGATCGCCGCCAGCGAGCCGTCAGGGCGGTGACAGAAATAGGTGCTCAGCGGGTTGAATACATAGCCCAGCACGCGCGGATAGCAAAGCAGGCGGATCGCGCCGCCGGCAATATCGATCCCCGCCGCGGCCAATTGCCCTTCGACATAGGCACGCAGATCGCCCATGGCGGTGCCGTGATCCTTGTCGAAGAAGGAATAGAGGTTGAAACGGTTATGCGAAAACAGCCGCAACGCCGGGTGCAGCTTCGGCAATTCGTCGATATCGAGAAGCACCGAGAAGACGCTGTAAGACAGCCGATGCTGCGTGGGCTTGAGCCGCCGGTGCACGACCGTTCCGCAGTAGAGCGCCGAGGCCCAAGTCATGCCGCTGCTCGCTCGCCGACCGGCAGAACGATCCGGCCCGACTCGTCAGGCACCGTCCACGGCCGGCGCGCGCCACCGAGCGCCTCGGCGACGGCAAGGCCGGCCTGCAGCCCATCCTCGTGAAATCCGGCACCGAAATAGGCGCCGCAGAACCAGGTGTTTCGCACCCCTTGCAGCGGCCAGAGGCGCTTCTGCGCACGCACTGCCCGCACATCGTAAAGCGGATGGTCGTAATCGAAGGTGCCATAGACGGCGTCGGGCCGCGGTTCCTGGACCGGATTGAGACTGACAAACAGCGGCGTCGTCTCGGGCAGGTTCTGCAACCGATTCATCCAATAGGTGACCGAAACCTCCGCGTCGGCTTCAGTATAGCGCCCGCCGACATAGTTCCAGCTCGACCAGACGGCGCGACGCTTCGGCATCAACCGCGGATCGCCATGCAGGATGGCACGATTGCGCTGATAGCGAAACTCGCCCAGGACGCCCGCTTCATCGGCGCTGGGATCGGTCAGCATAGCCAAGGCCTGATCCGCATGGGCAGCGATTACCACGTGATCGAATGGCGTCTCGGCGCCCGAGGAATCGCGGATGACGACGCGATTGCCCTTCCGCGTGATCGCGTCGACGCCATAGCCGACCCGGATACGGTCTGCGAAGTCCGAGGTCAGGCGGCGTACGTATTGCGCGCTGCCGCCGGTCACTGTTCGCCAAACCGGCCGGTCGTTCAGCGAGAGTAGTCCGTGGTTCTGGAAGAAGCGCGCAAAGGCCGCCGCTTCGTGGTCGCGGATCCGGTCGCGGGGCGTCGACCAGATCGCCGCCGCCATCGGCAGCAGATGGTCGCGCGCGAAACTCTTGGAGTAGCCGTTACGATCGAGATATGCGCCCAAAGTGTTGGAGGCGGCCCGGCGGTCGGTGCTGTTCGCCAGGGCCGGCGCCTCGCGATAGAAGCGCATGATCTCACGCAGCATGCGCCAATGCGCCGGGCGGAGCAGATTGCGCGGTTGAGCGAAGAATGTACCGAAGCCGGTGCCGGCGTATTCCAGCGCGCCATCGTCAAGCGACACGGAGAACGACATCGCGCTTTCCTGCGTCGGCACGCCGAGCAGGTCGAACAGCGCCGTCAGGTTGGGATAGGTGCGCTCGTTATAGACGACGAAACCGGTGTCGACAGCCAGCTTGCGCCCGGCCCAGCCGGGCTGGTCGACGCGCACAGTATGGCAGTGCCCGCCAATCCGGCCGTCGCGTTCGAACACCGTCACCCGGTGGTTCTGCGACAACAGCCAAGCCGCGGCCAGACCGGCGATGCCGGTGCCGACGACGGCGATATCCAAACCCGACGACCGCCCCTGGTCCAGCGGCATGAACCTCAAACCCCAAGGCCTACCCGCTGAAAACGGCTCAAATTGCCGCGTACTCGCGCAAAAAGCCGGTTTCACCTATTGTTACGGATGGCAGACCGGTTTGGATCAAAAAATATTTCCATGATCCATCCGGAATGGCCCCACGTAATGAGTGGTATGAATGGCCGTAGGAACCGTTTGGATAACAGGGTTGGATCGGGGGTCCGTTCTGTTTGGACCCTGCGTTTCCCTGCCGTCGCGTTCAGACGCCGCTTCTCCGCCATGAGTCTGGTCGAACAAACCGTTCCGGCGGCGCCAAGCCGCAACGCGATGTCGGACTGTATTCTGGCCATCGCGCAGCACGCCGACCGCGCAGCCTTTTCGGTGTTGTTCGCTCATTTCGCGCCGCGCGTGAAGACCTATCTGATGCGCCACGGCGCGGCAGCCGGCACCGCCGAAGACGTGACGCAGGACACGATGCTTGCCGTTTGGCGCAAGGCGCGGCTGTTCGATCCCGCCAAGGCCGACGCGGGTGCCTGGATTTTCGCAATCGCGCGCAATATGCGCATCGACGCCCTGCGCCGCGAGCGCCATCCCGAATTGCCGGCCGACGATCCGATGCTGGTTCCCAGTGACGTGCCCGCGAGCGACGACCGCTTGGAAGCCGACGAGCGCGCCCGGCGGATCAGCCTTGCCGTGGCGGATTTGCCGGCCGAACAGGCCGAGGTGGTGCGGCTGTCGTATTACGAAGACAAGCCCCATCGCGAAATCGAGGCCGATCTGGGGATTCCGCTCGGCACCGTGAAATCGCGTCTGCGCCTGGCACTGACGCGCTTGCGGGCGGCCATCGGAGAAGACCTATGAAGGTCCATCATCATCCGGCCGAGGATGTGCTGATGGCCTATGCCAGCGGCAATCTCGCCGAGGGCTACGCCCTGGTGATCGCCGTGCACCTGGCCGCCTGTACCGCGTGCCGCGACGTGGTTGCCGATTTCGACGCCCTGGGCGGCGTGTTGCTGGACAACCTGCCGCCGACCGCGCTGGCCGCGGAAGCCTTCGCGACCACCCTCAGCCGGATCGGCGAGGCGGTGCCCGAACCTGCGCCGGCCAAGCGCATGCCTTCCTTCAATCCTGCGAAGTGGTGGGAATGGCCGCCGCTCGACACCTATCTCGACGGCCGTGCGCCGCGCTGGTGGCTGCCGTTGGGTCCAGGCATCAGTTACAGCTCAATCAAGCGGCACGGCAAATCGGGCGCCTCGGCGATCCTGCTGCGCATCGCACCCGGCGCGTCCCTGCCCCATCATGGCCATGCCGCGCCGGAAATGAACGTGATCCTGGAAGGCGGCTACAACGACGGCGCCAGCCGGTTCGAAGTCGGCGACTTCTGTATCAATGACGTCGATGTGCGCCATAAGCCGACCGCCGATCCGGAGGATTATTGCGTCACTCTGGCCGGTCTCGGCGGGCCGTTGCTGTTCGGCGGCGCCCCTGTCCGTTTCCTTCAATCCCTGGCCGGCATCTAGGACGCCCACCGCCTAGACACTGCCTTCGCGATACGGCTACGGTTGCAAGATTCACCCTTGCGCGTGGCCACACCGTGTCATCCACCGCCACCATCCGCCGCTTCCGCATCGCCGGCTATGGCTGGGCCGACATCGTTGCCGCTTTCCGGGTCGACGGGCGGGCGTTGCGCTTCGCCGCCCGCACCACGGCCGCGGCAGCCCTGGCTCTCGCGATCGGTATGCTGCTCGGTTTCCACGAAGCCTTCTGGGCCTCGATCACCGCCTGGGTGCTGGCCGTGCCTGACCGGGGCCTGATCCTGCCGAAGGCCTTCTTCCGCACCCTGGGCACATTGATCGGCGCGGCGGCCGCTCTGGCGATTCTGCCGCTGGCCGGACTGCCGACCGTGTTCGTCATCGTACTCTCGGTCTGGGTCGGTCTTTGTGCCGTGGCGGCCTGCCTGTTTCGCCGCTTCCAGGCCTATGTCGCCCAGCTCGCCGGTTATACGGCGACCATCGTCGCCGTGGTCGCGCTGGAAGATCCGCACGGCCATATCTACGACTCAGCGGCTGAGCGCCTGGCCCTTGTCCTGATCGGCATCACCGCTTCGGCGCTCCTTGCCTTCCTGTTCGCCGAGGCCATAGACGAAAAACGCCTGCAACAGGATGCGCGGCAATGGGCTGCGAAGACGACGCGCTGGGCCGCCGCTTTGATCTCCGAAACCGATCCGACGCCGAAGGGGACGACACCCAACCGCGATCTATGGATCGGGCTCAGCGACTTCGAATCGGCCTGCGAATACGCAGCCTTCGAGTCCACGATCATCCGCCAGCGCCTGCCCGCGATCCGCCGGCTGACGGCAGCGGAACTGTCGCTGGTCGCGGCGGCGCGATCCGTCCGGCGTCTGGGAGCGCTCGAGCCGCTGCCCGCGATGGCCGCTGTGCGCACGCAAGTGACCCGCGCCGCCGCCGTGATCGCCGAGGGTGGCATGCCGCGTGTCGAGATCGCGGCACTGCAGGACGCGGCACATCAACTGGCCCACGCCGCGGAGCCGGGCGCCTCGGACATCCTGCCGAGTGCCATCGGCGAACGCGCCAACGACCTTGCCGACGCACTCGACCGCATCGCCCGAGACCTCGATTTCCTGGGCGGCGAACCCTCGCGCTTCACGCCGGCGCCCTTGGCCGTCCATGCCGACTGGCCTGCCGGTGTCAACGTGGGGGCGCGCGCGATGCTGGCGACCATGGCCATGGGCCTGCTCTGGCATCACTTCCACTGGGCCGGCGGCGCGTTCGCGTTCATCTTCACATCGATCGCCTGCCTGCTGTTCGGCGTGCAACCGCGGCCGACCGTGGGGATCGGACGCTTCGCCTTCGGTGTCGCCGTGGCGGCGACCGCGTTCATCCTGTGGCATGCGATACCGGGTGTCGGCGACTACGGATGGGCGCCGAGCTTGGCGGTGGTCGCCTTGCTGACCTTCTGCGGCGCGATCGGGCTGGCCAACCGGTTTCCGCCGGCGATGGACTTCAACGCCAACTTCACGGGTCTCATGCTGGGCGCGGGACCGGTGCTGGTGAGTCTTTCGTCGGCCGTCGAGCAGGCGGCGGCGCTCGCCACGGGTATCGCCTTCGCCTATGTGGCCTTCGCCGT
>CAZNZI010000527.1:0-5929 GCA_964577475.1 uncultured Rhodospirillaceae bacterium | reverse complement strand
GGTGGGCGATATCGGCCGGATGGTCGACGAATTCTCGTCCTTCGCCCGCATGCCCGCGCCCGTCATCCGCGACGAAGACCTATGCGATGTCGCCCGCCAGGCAATCTTCCTGGCCCGCCAAGGCTATCCTCAAGTGTCGTTCGAAACTGAGCTTCCGGCCCATCCTCTCATGATGCCGTGCGACGCGCGGCAGTTGGGCCAGGCCTTGACCAATGTGATCAAGAACGCGGTCGAAGCGATCGAAGGCCGGGAGGGGACCGATCTGCCCCAGGGGCGGATCGTGGTCAGCCTGGGCGAAAATGACGGTTCGGCGACGGTTTTGACCGTGCGCGACAACGGCAAAGGCCTTCCGGCGGCGCAGCGCGAGCGTCTGACCGAGCCTTATGTCACCACCCGGGCCAAAGGCACCGGTCTTGGCCTTGCTATTGTCAAAAAGATCATGGAAGACCATGGCGGTGAACTGGTCCTGGCGGACGTGCCGGATGCAGGCGCGTCGGTCAGTCTGGTCTTCCGCGCGCGCGATGCCTCGAGCAAAGCCGCCCAAGAGACGGACGTCGCGGAGACGTCCAATAAGGTGAGCAGCCATGGCGCATGACATTTTGGTTGTCGACGACGAGGCGGATATCCGCCTCCTTGTGGGCGGTCTGTTGGGCGACGAAGGCTACCAGACCCGCGAGGCGGGCGACGCCGATACGGCATTGGAGGCGATCAACGCCCGCCGGCCGAGCCTGGTGCTGCTCGACATCTGGCTGCAAGGCAGCCGCCTCGACGGGTTGGGCATCCTGTCCGAGGTCAAGCGCGACCATCCCGATGTGCCGGTGGTGATGATGACCGGCCACGGGACGGTGGAAACCGCCGTCGCTGCGATGAAGCAGGGCGCCTACGAATTCATCGAGAAACCGTTCCAGACCGACCGGCTGCTGCTGGTGATCGAGCGCGCGATCGAATCGGCGCGGATGCGCCGCGAGTTGGAAGACCTTCGCCGCCGCGCCGGCGTCGACGACGAAATCCAAGGCATTTCACCGGCGGCCAATCAACTGCGCCAGACGATCGAGCGGATCGCACCGACAGGATCGCGGGTATTGATCACCGGCCCGGCCGGCGCCGGCAAGGAAGTGGCGGCACGGCTGCTGCATCGCCTGTCCAAGCGCGCCTCCGGCCCGATCGTGCTGGTCAATTGCGCGGCCATGCATCCCGAGCGGATGGAGGCGGAGCTTTTCGGTATCGACGCGACGGCAAACGGCGGCGAAGCGAGGATCGGCACCTTCGAACAGGCCCATGGCGGCACGCTCGTGCTCGACGAAGTGGCCGATATGCCGCTGGCGACCCAGGGCAAGATCGTCCGCGCGCTGCAGGAGCAGACCTTCGAACGTGTCGGCGGCAGCCGCGTCGAGGTCGACGTTCGTGTGGTCGCCACCAGCAACCGCGACCTGACCGCCGAGATCACGGCCGGACGCTTCCGCGAAGACCTTTATTACCGCCTCAATGTCGTGCCGCTCCGCGTGCCGCCGCTGCGTGACCGCCGCGAGGATGTGCCCGTACTGGCGCGTTACTTCATGGAACGCGCCTCCCGGACCTCTGGCATGGCACCCCGCGAATTCGGTGAGGACGCGCTAGTGGCGCTTCAAGCCTATGACTGGCCCGGCAATGTCCGCCAGTTGCGCAATCTGGTCGATTGGCTGCTGATCATGGCGCCGGGTGAAACCCGCGAACCCATCCATGCGGACATGCTGCCACCCGAGGTCGGAGCCATTACTCCGGCCGTGGTTCGTTGGGAAAAATCAAACGAAATCATGACTTTACCCTTGCGCGAGGCGCGCGAGGTATTCGAGCGTGAATATTTGCTGGCGCAGTTGACCCGCTTTGGCGGAAACATCTCGCGCACAGCGAGCTTCGTCGAGATGGAGCGTTCCGCGCTTCACCGCAAACTGAAGCTCTTGGGCGTGCGCACTGACGAAAAAGTGCGGACGTGAATTTCGGGGGACCTGTATGAAAGTTATCGTCTGCGGCGCGGGGCAGGTTGGCTTCATCATTGCCAAATACCTGTCCGGCGAGAACAACGACGTCACGGTGATCGATCAACGCCCGGACCTGGTGCGCAAGATCGGCGACGTGCTCGATGTCCGCTGCGTGCTGGGCCATGCCGCCTATCCAGACGTGCTGGAGCAGGCGGGGGCGGCCGATGCCGACATGATCATCGCGGTCACCCAGGCTGATGAGGTCAACATGGTCGCCTGCCAGGTGGCGCATTCGCTCTTCAAGATGCCGACCAAGATCGCCCGCGTGCGCAGCCAGGCCTATCTGAAGCCGCTGTGGTCGGAACTGTTCAACCGCGAGCATCTGCCGATCGACGTCATCATCTCACCCGAGATCGAGGTGGCGCGGGCGATTTTCCGCCGCATTCAGGTACCGGGCGCAACCGAGGTCATTCCGCTGGTGGACGACAAAGTGCGCCTGATCGGCGTGCGTTGCGACGAAAACTGTCCGCTGCTCAACACGCCGCTGCGCCAGCTGACGGTGCTGTTCCCCGAGTTGAACATCGTCATCGTCGGCATCGTGCGCGACGGCAAACCGACGGTACCGACCGCCGAAGACCAGATTCTGGAAGGCGACGAAGTCATGTTCGTCGTCGATACGCAGCATGTTTCCCGCGCGATGATGGCGTTCGGCCATGAGGAACCGGAAGCACGCCGCATCGTCGTGTTCGGCGGCGGCAATGTCGGCGAGTTCCTGGCCCATCAGCTCGAGACCCTGAGCGCCGGCGTGTCGATCAAGATCATCGAAATCGACAAGGACCGCGCGGCCGAGATCGCATCGGGCCTGCAGCGCACCCTGGTCCTTCACGGCGACGTGCTCGACAGCGATCTGCTTGAGGAAGCTTCGGTCGCCAATGCCGAGACGGTGGTGGCCGTGACGGATGACGACGAGGTCAATCTTCTGTCGACCCTGCTGGCCAAGCGCCAGGGCGCGCGTGGCGTGATGGCCCTGGTCAACAAGAGCGACTATGCGCCCCTGATGAGCACGCTCGGGATCGACGTGGTGATCAGCCCCCATGCGATCACGGTGTCCAACATCCTGCAGCATGTGCGCCGTGGCCGCATCCGCGCCGCCCATTCGCTGCTTGAAGGCTTCGGCGAATTGATCGAGGCCGACGCGCTAGAGACCTCGGGCCTCGTCGGTAAGCCGCTTAAGGAGATCAACCTGCCCGACGGTGTGCTGATCGGCGCGGTGGTGCGCGGGAACAAGGTCATCACGCCGCGCGGCAACACGGTCATGCAGACCGGTGACCGGGTTGTGATGTTCGCCGCTGCAGGCGCCGTGCGAAAGGTGGAAAAGATCTTCTCGGTCGGGCTGGAGTATTTCTGATCGTGTCGCGTACTGCCTATGTCAACGGCCGCTATGTCCCGCTGGCCGACGCCGCCGTCCATATCGAAGACCGGGGCTACCAATTCGCCGACGGCGTCTACGAAGTGGTCGCCCTCCATCGCGGCCGGATGCTCGACGAAACAGGCCATCTCGACCGGCTCGACCGCGGCCTGAAGGAGCTGGAGATCGGGGCCCCTATGGGGCGCAAGGCGCTCCAGGGCGTCATGCGCGAACTCGTGCGCCGCAACCGGCTCGGCGACGGGCTGCTCTACATCCAGGTCACGCGCGGCGTCGCCCGGCGCGAGCACGGGTTTCCGAACCCAGCCGCGAAGCCTTCCCTGGTGATGACCATACGCCGAAGCAGACCGCCCAATGCCAAACAGATCGACGAAGGCGTGGCGATCGTCAGCATCCCCGATCTCCGCTGGAAACGAGTCGATATCAAGTCGGTGTCGCTGCTTCCCAACATTCTGGGTAAGGAACAGGCCAAGCGTGCCGGCGCCTTTGAAGGGTGGATGGTCGACGATGCCGGCACGGTGACCGAAGGCACCTCGACCAATGCCTGGATCGTCACCAAGGATGGCGTTCTGGTGACGCGCGAGGCGGGGCCGGCCATCCTGAACGGGATCACCCGGCAATCGATCCTGCGCCTGGCCAGGAAGGCCGGCATCCGGATCGAGGAACGCCCGTTCACCATCGCCGAGGCGCAAGGCGCCCGCGAAGCCTTTCTCAGCAGCGCCACCACCTGGGCCCTGCCGGTCACCAGCATCGACGGCAAGCCCATCGGCAATGGTCATCCGGGCAGCACCACCATGGAACTGCGCGCCGCCTATTCGCACGAAATCGCGGGGGAACCGTGAACCACACGCTGCCCAAGCCGCGGGCGATCCTATTCGACTGGGACAACACGCTGGTCGATTCCTGGCCGACCATCCATGAGGCGATGAACACGACCCTCTACGCCATGGGTCACGAGCCCTGGTCGATGGAGAAGACCCAGCGGCAGGTGGCGCTGTCACTGCGCAATGCCTTCCCGGTCCTGTTCGGCGACCGTTGGGAAGAGGCACGGGACATCTATTACCGCGAGTATGCCGCCATCCACATGGAGAAGGTGGTGCCCCTCGAAGGGGCGGCGGAGATGCTGGTGGGCCTCAAGGAAATGGGGGTGCGGCTGGCGGTGGTCAGTAATAAGACCGGCTCTTTCCTGCGCAAGGAAGCCGACCATCTGGGATGGACCCAGCATTTTGATCATCTGATCGGGGCAGGGGATGCCGAGAGTGATAAGCCCTCTCCGGCACCCGTCCATTTGGCACTGGCCGGTTCCGGAATCGCCCCGGGAGCAGAGGTCTGGTTCGCCGGCGACGCGCCGGTCGACATGCATTGCGCAGCCAATTCCGGCTGCATTCCCATCCTGTTACGCAGTGCGCTGCCGGGTTCAGAAGAATTCCAAACTCACCCGCCACGCCATCATTTCGCCGCCTTTGGGTCCCTAACTGGGCTTGTACGTGGGTTGCTGCACCCCATATCTTGTTAGAAGCCTGCCTAAAGGGGGCGTTAGCAAGGCGTGGGTCTACGAAATCTATCGTTAACAAGAAAAAGAGAGCGCCATGTCTGCCGAGAAATCCCAAAATGTTCAGGACGTGTTTCTGAACTTCATCCGCAAAAATAAAACTCCGGTCACGATCTTCTTGGTTAACGGCGTCAAGCTGCAGGGTATCGTCACTTGGTTCGATAATTTTTCGGTGCTTCTGCGCCGCGATGGCCATACCCAGCTTGTCTACAAACATGCGATTTCCACTGTGATGCCTGGTACGTCGATCTCGCTGTTCGAGCCGCCCGTCAAGGAGGGCGAAGACGAAGCGTGACGGTTGCGCAGGTTAACGGCAGCGGTCCAACCCGCGCACTCGTGATGCACCCGGCACCGCGAGGCGAAGAGAATGCGCGTCTTCCAGAAGGACGCTTAGCCGAGGCTGTCGGCTTGGCTCGCGCCATCGATCTGGCGATCGTCGTCACGGAGATCGTACCCCTCGGCCGCCCGACCCCGGCGACGTTGCTCGGCAAGGGCACGGTCGAGCGGCTGGGCGAGCTCTGCAAAGAGAAGGAAATCGGTCTCGCCGTCGTCGATGCGCGACTGTCGCCGGTCCAGCAGCGCAATCTGGAGAAGGCCTGGGGCACCAAAGTCATCGACCGCACCGGCCTCATCCTCGAAATCTTCGGCGCTCGTGCGCGCACGAAGGAAGGCACGCTTCAGGTCGAACTGGCTTCGCTCAATTACCAGAAGTCGCGGCTGGTGCGGTCATGGACCCACCTTGAACGGCAACGTGGCGGCTTCGGCTTCCTCGGCGGTCCCGGCGAAACCCAGATCGAAGCCGACCGGCGCATGATCGGCGAACGCATCCTGAAGATCAAACGCGACCTCGAAGTGGTGAAGCGCACACGCGAACTCCACCGCGCATCGCGCCGGAAGGTGCCGTTTCCGGTCGTCGCCCTCGTCGGCTACACCAATGCCGGGAAATCGACCCTGTTCAACGCGCTGACCCGCGCCGGCGTCGTGGCCCGCGAC
>CAZNZI010000526.1:0-2829 GCA_964577475.1 uncultured Rhodospirillaceae bacterium | reverse complement strand
CCAAGTCTCTGCCGCCATCGCCTCGATGGCGCTGCTCGAACTGGAGCTGGCAGGACGCCTGGAACGACATTCCGGCGGCAAAGTCGCTAAGGTTTATTGACATTTATTTTCAATACCTTGCGATCCTGTCTTTTAGCTCCATATAAGAATTCATAGGAAGGCGAGAACGCCTGGAGTTGGTATGCAGGTCGTCGTCGTAGAGTCCCCCGCCAAGGCGAAAACCATCAATAAATACCTGGGCCCCGGCTATACGGTCCTGGCGAGCTACGGCCATGTTTCCGACCTGCCGCCCAAGGATGGGTCGGTCCGGCCGGGCGAGGACTTCGCCATGGATTGGGAAGTCGATGCCAAGTCGGAAAAGCACGTCCGCGAGATTGCCGCGGCCATCAAGAAGGCCGACGGGCTGATCCTGGCGACCGACCCGGATCGCGAGGGCGAAGCTATTTCCTGGCACGTCCAGCGCGTGCTGGAGGACCGCAAGGCCCTGCACGGCATGCCCGTGAAGCGGGTTGTGTTCAACGAGATCACCAAGGCCGCCATCCTTGAGGCGATGAAGCATCCGCGTGACCTCGACCAGGAACTGGTCGATGCCTATCTCGCCCGCCGCGCCCTCGATTATCTGGTCGGCTTTACCCTGTCCCCGGTTCTCTGGCGCAAATTGCCGGGCAGCCGCTCGGCCGGTCGCGTCCAGTCGGTGGCCCTGCGCCTGATCTGCGAACGCGAATCTGAAATCGAAAAGTTCAACGCCCAGGAATACTGGTCGCTGGAAGCCGATTTCCTGAATCCGCGCAGTGAGCTGATCACAGCCAATCTGGTCCGGCTCGACGGCACCAAGCTCGACAAGCTCGATCTGAAGGACGAAGCCGCCGCCCGCGCCGCAGAGGCCAAGGTGCGTGCCGCCGCCTTCCACGTGGGCGGGATCGAACGCAAACAGACGCGCCGCAACCCCTACCCGCCCTTCACCACTTCGACCTTGCAACAGGAAGCCTCGCGCAAGCTCGGCTTCTCGGCCAAGCACACGATGCAGATTGCCCAACGCCTGTACGAAGGCGTGGATATCGGCGGCGAGACGGTCGGCCTGATCACCTATATGCGAACCGACGCCGTCAATCTCTCCAACGAAGCCATCGACGGCGCCCGGCGTTATATCGGCACCAAGATCGGCGCGAACTACCTGCCCGACGCACCGCGTATCTACAAGACCAAGGCCAAGAACGCGCAGGAGGCCCACGAGGCCATCCGTCCGACCGACCTGTTCCGCGCGCCGGACGAGGTGAAAACCCATCTCGACCGCGACCAGTTCCGCCTCTACGAACTGATCTGGAAGCGCACCTTGGCCTGCCAGATGGAAAGCGCCGTCCTCGATCAAGTGGCGATCGATATTGACTCGGCCGATGGCAAGGTCGGCTTCCGCGCAACGGGTTCGGTGATCAAGTTCGACGGCTTCTTGAAGCTCTATCGCGAAGACCGCGACGACGGCGCGGACGACGATGCCGAGAAAGCCCTGCCCGATGCCAGCGAAGGCGACGCCATGGGGCTCAAGGATCTGCGCAGCGAACAGCACTTCACCCAGCCCCCGCCGCGTTACAGCGAAGCCAGCCTGGTGAAGAAGCTCGAAGAACTTGGCATCGGCCGCCCCTCGACCTATGCCTCGATCATTTCGGTGCTCCAGGATCGCGACTATGTGCGGCTGGACAGCAAGCGCTTCATCCCGGAAGACCGTGGCCGCGTGGTGACGGCTTTCCTGGAAAGCTATTTCGGCCGCTATGTCGAATATGATTTCACGGCCGAGCTGGAGAACGAGCTCGACGACATCTCGGGCGCGCGCATCGCCTGGAAGACGGTGCTGAAGCGGTTCTGGGAGGACTTCTCCAAGGCCGTCGACGGTACCAAGGACCTGCGTGTCTCCCAGGTGCTCGACAAGCTCGATGAGGAACTGGGTCCCCACTTCTTTCCGGCGCCCTCGCCCGGCCAGCCCGATCCGCGCAAGTGCCAGGTCTGCGGCACCGGGCGGTTGAGCCTGAAGCTCGGTAAGTTCGGCGCCTTCATCGGCTGCTCGAATTATCCCGAATGCCGCTACACCCGCCCCCTCGCCGTCGCCGGCAACGACAACGCGGCGGACGATGGTCTGAACGGTGGCGCCAAGGAGCTCGGTACCGATCCGGTAACGAACCTGCCGGTGAGCCTGCGCAAAGGTCCCTATGGGCCTTACGTGCAGTTGGGCGAGGCGCCGCCGCCCGGTGAGAAAAAGAAGAAGCCCAAAGCCCCTAAAGCGAAGAAGAAGGCCAAGGGCGATGAGCCTGTGGCCGCAGTGGTCGAGGAAAAGGCCGCGCCCGATCCGGCCAAGCCGAAGCGCGTCAGCCTGCCGCGCGGCACCGAAGCCGCGAGCGTCGATCTCGACAAGGCGCTCAAGCTGCTGGCGCTGCCGCGCCTGGTGGGCAATCACCCGGAAACCGGCAAGCCGATCAAGGCCGGTGTCGGCCGCTTCGGTCCTTATCTGCACCACAACGAGACCTACAAATCGCTGCCTGCAGGCGATGACGTGCTGGAGGTCGGGCTCAACCGCGCCGTCGATCTGCTGGCCGACGCCAAGCCGCGCCGCGCGCCGGCCAAGTCGATCGGCAACCATCCCTCTGACGGCAAGCCGGTCACCCTGAGCGCTGGCCGCTACGGGCATTACGTCACGCATGGCAAGATCAACGCGACCCTGCCCAAAGGTCGCGAAGAGGTGACACTCGACGAAGCGGTCGAACTGCTGGCGGCCCGCGCGTCCAAGGGTGGCGCGGCCCCCAAGGGCAAAGCCGCACCGAAGGCCGCAGCAACCGAGAA
>CAZNZI010000525.1:0-6329 GCA_964577475.1 uncultured Rhodospirillaceae bacterium | reverse complement strand
TTCGAAGGTCTGGCCACCGGCTTGGCCGGCTTGCCCGACGGCGGCGTCGCCGTTTGCGTCGCCGGTCAAGGCGTCGAGGTCATCGATAAGCAGGGCAGCCGCAAACTGGTCGCGCCCAAGGGTGTGGCGCCACTCAATTGTCCCACGGCGATCGCGGCCGGGCCCAAGGGCGACCTATTCGTTTGCGACGGCTCCGCCCACAATACGCCTGACCGCTGGATGTTCGATCTGATGGAGAAACGACGCAGCGGCCGCGTGCTGCGGATCAATCCCGCTTCGGGCGCCGCAGAAGTGCTAGCCGAAGGGCTCGGCTATCCCAATGGGGTCTGCATCAGCGCTGATGGCAGTCATCTGATCGTCACCGAAGCCTGGGCCCACGCGGTCCTGCGCATGCCGATCGCAGGAACGGGCCTACGCGGCATCGAACGTCCCTTGCGCAATTTGCCTGGTTATCCCGCCAAGATTGTCAGAACCGCCGGCGGCTATTGCCTCACACTCTTTGCCTTGCGGACGCAACTGGTCGATTTCGTTCTGACCGAGGATCGCTACCGCAAGAAGATGATCGAACGGATCGATCCGGCGTTCTGGATCGCCCCGGCCCTGCGGTCGGAGGGTCACTATCTCGAACCCGTGCAGGGCGGCGGTTTGAAGAAGCACGGCAGTCTGAAAGCCTGGGCGCCCCCACGCTCCTATGGATTGGTGATCTTCCTCGACGAGGACTTCGAAGTCATTTCGAGTCTCCACAGCCGCGTCGGCGGCACGTGCCATGGCGTTACCGGTGTCGATGCGCGCGACGGCAAGGTCTATGTGGCGTCCAAGGGGCACGATAAAATTCTTCTCGCCGGCGATGGGAGCGTGCAATGACCGACGAGACCGTGTCGCCATTCCTTCGCGTCGCAGCCGGAAGCAAGGTCTATCAGGGTGCCCACGCGATCAAGGATGTCGATTTCAGCATCGCGCCGGGCGAGATCCATGGGCTGGTCGGCGAGAACGGCGCCGGCAAATCGACCTTGTGCAAAGCGCTGGCCGGCGCAATTACCCTGACTTCCGGCGAGATCTATCTCGACGGCCAGAAGCGCGTCTTCGAAACGCCAGCCGATGCGCTCGATGCCGGTATCGTCATGGTCTATCAGGAAACCAGCCTGATCCCGACGATGACGGTTGCCCAGAACGTCGTGCTCGGCCGCGAAGCATATTTTACGCGTTTGCGGGGCATGTACATCGCGGCCCAGCAGCTCCTGCAATCCATGAATTTCCACGTCGATCCGACGGCGACCGTCGCGACCTTGGGGGCTGCGCAGAAGCAAATGGTCGAAATCGCACGCGCTGTCTATCACCGCGCGCGCATGATCATCTTCGACGAGCCCACCGCCACGCTGACGCCGGAAGAGAAGCTGCACTTCTTCGACCTGATCCGGCGGTTGAAGGCCGAAGGGGTGTCGATCATCTTCATCTCTCATGCGCTCGAAGAGGCATTGGAACTGACCGACCGCGTGACCGTGCTGCGCGACGGCGAGCGCGTGTTCACCGGGTCGACCGAGGGGCTGACGCGCGAGACGCTGGTGCGCCACATGGTGGGCCGTGATCTCTCGCAGACGCATTACGCCAACGCCAAGAAGCGCGGCACGACCGGGGTCCGCAAGAAGAAGGTCCTCGCGGTCGAGAACGTGATCATGGGCAAAATGGTCCGCAACATGTCCTTCTCGGTCTATGCCGGGGAAATCACGGGCATCTCGGGACTGATCGGTTCGGGGCGCACGGAGATCGCCAAGGTGGTGAGCGGCGTGCTGAAGCGCAACATCATCCACGGCGGCATGATCTATCTGAACGGCAAGCCGATCCGCTATCGCATCCCGCGCCAGGCCGTCGCCGACGGCATCGTCTACATCACCGAGGACCGCAAGCTGAACGGCTTCTTCGAGACCATGCGGATCGACGAGAACATCTATCTCGGCCGCCTGAACACCAGGGAGGGCTGGTCGCCGTTCCTGCGCAAGCGCGAGCAGGCGCGCGTGGGAATGGAATGGATCAAGCGCATGACCATCCGCGCCATCAGCAGCCGCGCCAAGATCATCGAACTGTCGGGCGGCAACCAGCAGAAGGTGGTGGTGGCCAAATCGCTGGTGCAGACGCCCAAAGTCGTGTTCTTCGATGAGCCGACGCGCGGCGTCGATGTCGGCGCCATCCAGGAAATCCACGATTTCATCCGCTCTCTCGCGGCCCAGGGCATCGCGGTGGTGGTGATTTCCTCCTACCTTCCCGAAATCCTCAGCCTGTCCGACCGCATCCTCGTCGCGCGCCAAGGGCGCATCGTCGAGGAGTTCGGTCCGAACGAGGCGACCGAGGAAAAGATCATGTACGCCGCCATCCATTAGGACAGGGCGGCACCAAGACAGGAGCGACGGCAATGGATGCGATTCGGAGTCTGTTCTCGCTGGCCGGCAAAGTCGCTCTCATCACCGGCGGCGGGCGGGGCATCGGCAAGGAGTCGGCCTCGCTCATGGCCGAGGCGGGCGCGACCGTTGTCCTGCTGGATCGCGACGAGGATGCCGTGCGCGGGGCGGCCAAGGAGATCGCGGCGGCGGGCGGAAAATCCCTCGCTCTGACCGCCGATGTCGCCAAGCCCGACCAGATCAAGGCCGCCTTCGCCAAGGCGCTCGATGCCTACGGCCGTCTCGACATCCTGGTCAATAATGCCGCGCTGGTGAAACGGATCCCCGCGCTGGAAACCTCGATCGAGACCTGGCGCGAGGTGATGGACGTCAATCTCAATGCCGCCTTCGTCTGTTCCTGCGAGGCGGCCGAGCCGATGACGAAAAGCGGCGGCGGCGCCATCGTCAATCTTGCCTCGATCATGGGCATGTCGGGTGGCGGCATCTATCCGATCGCGACCTATCACGCGAGCAAGGGCGGGCTCGTCAACCTGACGCGCGGCCTGGCCTGCGAATGGGCGGGCCGAGGCATCCGCGTGAACGCGATCGCGCCCACCTGGGTCCGCACCGAGCTCACCAAGCCGCTGCTCGACGATCCCGAAAAATCGAAGGTGCTGGTCGAATTGATGCCGCTGCGGAAGTTCGCCGATACGATCGACGTGGCCGCCGCGGTTCTGTATCTGGCATCGCCCGCCGCGAAAATGGTCACCGGCCATGTTCTGGCCGTCGACGGCGGCTATCTGGCCCGTTGAGGTGTTTCGGGATTGATGTCCGCCGCCGGGTTTGAACCGCCCCCGCGCGGGGCGCAACTCACGCCTGCGAGGGCGCCAGAAACCGGCTGACGATGGCGCTGCCCCGCGTGCCCGTCGGATATGAATTCGCGGCTTTCCGCAGTTGTTCGACGATCCAGGGCGTATGGGACGCGGCACGCATGGCCGCGTGACGCACCTCGTCCGGCCAGGTCGTCAACTCGCTGTAGAGCGTCGACCAGCGCTGGCAATGCTCGGTCAACGGCCGTTCGCGGCGCTCCCATTCGAGCAGAAGGGGAGGAATGTCGTCTTTCCCCTTGGCCTGTTCCATCGCGACGGCCAGGCCCAGGGCATTCTGCATCGCCATGCCGCCGCCTTGGCCGAGATTGGGTGGCTGGGCATGCGCGGCGTCACCCGCGATCGCGACACGGCCGCTTGACCAGGCCTTCAGCTTGATGATCGAGAATATGTCCCAACGCGCATCGTCGCCCACGCGGTCGATGTAGTGGGACAGGTGCGGGAAGGTTTCGCGCCACAGCGGCGTATTGAGCGGAACCTGCTTCGCTTCCGTATCGGTATCGAGGCAAGTGAAGGCCAGATAGATCGCGTGGTCGTTCAAGGGCGAGATCAGCAGGCGGCGCGTGCCGTTCCAATTCTCGACATAGTGCCGCCCGCCGGCGCCGTTGAATTCCGCGGGCGTCGAGGGGATCAAGGCGCGAATACAGCCGTCGACCAGCCTTTCATTGGTTTGCAGGAGGCCCAGCGAGTCGCGAATCCTCGAACCGACGCCGTCCATGGCAAGGATGAGATCGGCCTCGTGCACCGATCCGTCGGCCAGGGTCAATTCGCCCTCGGGCCGGGCGCTGACGCCGACCGAATTGAACCGGATCTCGGCACCGTGCCGGAGCGCAACGCCCGCGATGGCGTTGACGAGATCCTGGCGCAGGACCGGGATGATGCGGACCTTGGTGTAGTCGCGCTCTTCCATGGTGTTGCCGTGAAGGTCGCGGACGAATGATCTTACCCCGCGATGGGAATCGCGGATCGCCTCGTCATAGGCGCCGATCGCCTCGAGAATCCGGAGCCCGTTTTCCGACAGATAGATGCCCGCGCCCGCTTCGCGGATTTGCGATTGCCGTTCATGCAGGCGGACGGTCCAGCCGCGCATGGCGAAGGCGGCGGCGGCGGTCAGGCCGCCAATCCCGCCGCCGACGATTTCGACATGCATCGGACGGCCCGGCATCCCGCCCCTCAGACGAGATAGGGCAGCATGGCCTGCGGTTCGCCGGACAGGTCGACGAAATCCGGCGTGCGGCGGGCGTAGAACTCGATCCGCATATTGTCGGGATCGACCAGGAAGATGCTGCGTTTCGATGCGTGATCGACCGACTTCTCGATCGCCATGCCGGCCTTGGCCAGCGCCTTCTCGGCGGCATCCACCTTGGCCGGGTCCGCCAGTTCGAACGCGACGTGGTGATAGCTCGGCTCTGCCGCCCGCACGATGGCCAGATTGTAGCGGAAACTGTCGAGCGAGCCGCGAAGGCAGACGGCCGCCCCGTCCTTGGCGGACCAGACCGGCGTCATGCCGCCGACCCGGCGGTAGTACTCGACCATCTTGCCGACGTCCCTGGTGCAGAACACGACATGGGTGACGCGGCGCGGATGCACCGGCGCTTCGCCGACGACGCGGATTTCCGGATTGAGGTCGTAGCGGCCGTCGGTGAAGGGTTCCGCGGCTTCGGGGTCCCAGGCGCTGGTGATCAGGTCCATGTCGCCGTGCAGGACCTTGCGCCAGTCCTTCACCGTATCGCAGTAGAACTCCACCGAGTTGCCGTCGGGATCATCCAGATAGATGCTGTGCGCGACCTGGTGATCGACGGTGCGACCGCCCAGATCGGGAATCTCCGTCTTGATCTTGCGGATTCCCGCCACCAGCTCGGCCTCGTTCTCGAGTTCCCAGGCGATATGGTTGAGGCCCCGCTTCGTGCCGATGCCGGCGGGAATCTGCAGAAGGCCGCCGCGCCCATAGCGCGCCTCGCCGTTGGTGGTCTCGATCATGCCGAGATCATGGGGCGTGTGGCCCGTGCCGAGGAACGAAGCCACCAGATCGGGTTCGGTGAACTCGACGGTCAGCCCGCAGACCTGGTTGTAGAACCTCTCGGACGCCTTCAGGTCCTTGACCCAGAGATTCGTGTGGCCCAGGCGGCGCGGACGGAAGTATGCGGCTTCGGCGTTCATGCGATCTCCTCCTCGACGGCTTCAATCAGTCTTCCGGAACAAAATATGTAATAACATATGTTAAGGAATACGGTCAACGCAGCCTCGGGTTCGCGGACCGATTCGGGCACCGGAAATTTGGACTTTTTCAAAACTGCGGCCATCGGCTCCTCGGTTTGAATGTGTCATAACATATGTACTTGCATCTAATTCAACAGACTGACATGATCTTCATCACAAAATCATAAAAAGCCGGGTTCGCCGCTCGACGTTGGGGGAAAAGGCTTTGGGTCAATCTCGAAAGAGGGGAGAGGACATGCGCACTCGTCAGGTCATCGCAAAAGTTGTCGGCGCGGCCCTATTGGGGCTCGCTGCCGTTACCACCCAGGTCCATGCCGAGGATTTCGACCGGTTGCGCGGCGTCGTGGCGCCGGTGAAGGCCAAGAAGCCGTATCGCATCGGCTGGGCCGCCATCCACTTCGTCGATACGTTCTGGGTCAGCGTTGCCTATGGCGTCGTCAACGAGGCCAAGGAGGCGGGCGTCGATCTCGTCCGAATCCTTCCGGCCGGCGGCTACGGCAACCTGTCGGAGCAGCAGGCGACGCTCGAGCAGCTTGCGGCCCTCAATCTTGATGCCATCCTGATCAGCGGCGTGACCTATCAGGGCTTCGACCGCGCGATCAAGCGCATCACCGATCGTGGGATCAAGGTGGCGGCGCTGGGCACGCCGGTCGATGGCAAGACGGTCAGCTTCGGCGTGATCGAAAACGAGAACAACGGCGGCATGCAGACCGGCCAGTATCTCTGCAGCCTCGAAAAGAATGCGAAGGTCGTCGCCATCCCGGGGCCGGCCGGCGCCGAGTGGAACAAGATGCGCTTCGAGAGCTTCAAGAAGGAAGCCGAGAAGTGCGGCACCCAGGTGCTGGGCGGC
>CAZNZI010000524.1:0-6102 GCA_964577475.1 uncultured Rhodospirillaceae bacterium | reverse complement strand
CTGGGGCTCTTGCTCATTCGCACCGCCGTGGGCGACCGCTATGTGCTCGAGAAGATGCGTGCCGACGGCTACAACCTGGGCGGCGAACAGTCGGGCCATGTGATCCTGTCCGACTACGCCACCACCGGCGACGGCACCGTGGCGGCACTCCAGGCGCTCGCGGTGCTGGTCGAGACGGGGCAACCGGCCAGCACGGTGCTGCGTCCCTTCGAGCCGCTGCCGCAGACGCTCAAGAACGTGCGCCTGCCCGCGGGCACCGACAGCAAGCTGATCCTCGACCGTGCCGCGGTCAAAACGGCCATCGCTGCCGCCGAGGCCGAGCTTAACGGCACAGGTCGCCTCTTGATCCGCAAATCGGGCACCGAGCCGCTGATCCGCGTGATGGCCGAGGGCGATGATGCGGGCAAGGTCGGCCGCGTGGTCGATCAACTGGTGGCTGCCATCAGCGCCGCCGCACAGTCGTAAGCGAACGCGCACCGCATCATGAAAGGCCGCGTCCTCATCATCGCCGGATCGGATTCGGGCGGCGGTGCCGGCATTCAGGCCGACATCAAGGCCGTCACGATGCTGGGCGGTTATGCCGCCACCGCCATCGCCGCGCTGACGGCGCAGAACACGCGCGGCGTGTTCGGTGTCCACGACGTGCCGCCGGACTTCGTGGCCCAGCAGATGTCCCTCGTGCTGGAAGACATCGGCGCCGATGCCGTGAAGACCGGCATGCTCTCCAAGGCCGAGGTGATCGAGACGGTGGCCAAAACCCTCGAAACCATGGCGCCCGATGTGCCGCTGGTGATCGACCCGGTGATGGTCGCCAAGGGCGGGCACAAGCTGCTCGACGATGCCGCCCATGCGGCGCTGCTCGGCCGCCTGATCCCCAAGGCCGCGCTGCTGACCCCCAATCTGCCCGAGGCCGAGGTGCTGTCCGGGATCCGGATCACGACGCCGGACGCCATGATCGCCGCTGGGCGGTCACTGATGGAGAAGGGGGCCAAGGCCGTGCTGGTCAAGGGCGGGCACCTCGATCATCCCGAGGTCATCGACATATTGTTGGATATCAAAGGAATCGAGACCTTCACCGGTCCGCGCATCGCGAGCGCCAGCACCCATGGCACCGGTTGCACACTGGCTTCGGGGATCGCGACCGGTATCGCGCAAGGCATGCCCCTGCGTGAGGCTGTCGGGCGCGGGATCGATTATGTGCGCAAGGCGATCGAACATGCGCCCGGCTTGGGGCACGGACATGGGCCGATCGATCACGGCCATCCTCTGCGCGCTTCGCGCGCCTAAACCAGGTTGCACGCTGTACCCATAGCCGCTGAACATGGCTCCCGCACCGTGGCGGGGGTTCCATCCTCCGGGTGCCGGGCGTATGCTCAACACGATTGGACACAATCGGGGTCAGGGCCTACATAAGGCCAATCGGGTAGGAACGGAGAGCAGGGTATGAACGTGGTCGACAAGGCGCATGGCAGCGCCCCGAAAAAACGCGCTTCCGGCGAGACGATGCATTTTATCGACGGCGTGTTCACGGCGGGCGTCGGGCGCAAGACCTTCGAGAACCGTTCGCCCGTCGACAACAGCCTGATCAGCACCGTGCACGAAGCGGCGGCCGAAGACGTCGACGCCGCGGTAAAGGCTGCGCACGCCGCGCTCAATGGCCCCTGGGGCAAGATGGCGCTGGCCGACCGCTGCAACCTGCTGCACGGGGTGGCCGACGAGATCAACAAGCGCTTCGACGATTTCCTCGAAGCCGAAGTGGCCGACACCGGCAAGCCCGCGAGCCTGGCGTCGCACATCGACATCCCCCGCGGTGCCGCCAACTTCAAGGTCTTCGCCGATGTGGTGAAGAACGTGTCGTCCGAGTTCTTCGAGATGGCGACGCCCGACGGGAAGGGGGCGATCAACTACGCGCTGCGGGTGCCGCAAGGCGTGATCGGCGTGATCTGTCCCTGGAACCTGCCCTTGCTGCTGATGACCTGGAAGGTCGGCCCGGCGCTGGCCTGCGGCAACACGGTGGTGGTGAAGCCGTCCGAAGAAACACCCAGCACTGCGACCCTGCTGGGCGAGGTGATGAACACGGTGGGCATGCCCAAGGGTGTGTACAACGTGGTCCACGGGCTCGGCCCCGACTCGGCCGGCCAGTTCCTGACCCAGCATAAGGGCGTCAACGCGATCACCTTCACCGGCGAGACGCGCACGGGCGAGGCGATCATGCAGGCGGCGGCCAAGGGCGTGCGCGCCGTGTCGTTCGAGCTCGGCGGCAAGAACCCGGCGCTGGTGTTCGCCGACTGCGATATGGACAAGGCGATCGAAGCCACCATGCGCTCGGTCTTCGCCAATTGCGGCCAGGTCTGCCTGGGCACCGAGCGGGTCTATGTGGAACGGCCGATCTTCAACACCTTTGTCGAACGCCTGAAGAAGGCGGCCGAAGGCCTGCAGAGGGGCCAGCCCTTCGACAAGACCACGAATATGGGCCCGCTGATCAGCCAGGAGCATCGGCGCAAGGTGCTTGGCTACTACGAGAAGGCCAAGGCCGAAGGCGCCACCGTCATCATGGGGGGTGGCATCCCGAAGATGGAGGGCGATCTTGCCAAGGGATCGTGGATCGAGCCCACCATCTGGACCGGCTTGCCCGAGACCTCGCCGATCATTCGGGAAGAGATCTTCGGCCCCTGCTGCCACATCGCCCCCTTCGACACCGAGGAAGAGGGAATCAAACTCGCCAACGACACGCCTTACGGGCTGGCCGCCTCGATCTACACCGAGAACCTGTCGCGCGCCCACCGCGTCGCCCCAAGGATCGAAGCCGGCATCGTCTGGGTGAACTGCTGGTTCCTGCGCGACTTGCGCACGCCCTTCGGCGGGTCGAAGAGTTCGGGCATCGGCCGCGAAGGCGGCGTCCATTCGCTCGAGTTCTATACCGAACTCCGCAACGTCTGCATCAAGTTGTAGGACCACAACAGTCCGTCACCCCCGCGCAGGCGGGGGTCCATAAGCCGCCTGGACTCCCGCCTTCGCAGGAGTGACGGTAAAAGGGAAACGGGAGAGCCAGAGGGTCAAATGGCAGTAACCAAGAAAGCCAAGCCGGCAACCAAGACGACGAAGACCGCAAAGTCCGCGGGCGTGAGCGCGGCACTGATCAAGGACGTGGCCGACAGGCTGTTCGCGGCATCCGAAAGCGGTATCGCGATTCCGCCGGTGCGCGATCTGCTGCCCGATCGTGACATCGATGCCGCCTACCGGGTGCAGGAGGTCAATACCAAGCGGGCATTGGCGGCGGGCCGCCGCCTGGTCGGCCGCAAGATCGGCCTGACCGCGAAGGTGGTGCAGAAGCAGTTGGGCGTCGATCAGCCCGACTTCGGCATGCTGTTCGCCGATATGGCCCTGGCCGACGGGGAAGAAGTTGCGAAGGGCCGCCTGATCGCGCCGAAGGTGGAGGCCGAGGTGGCCTTCGTCATGGGCAAGGACATCACCACCGAGCAGCCGACCATCGCCGACATTTTGCGCGCGGTGGACTTCGTGATCCCGTCGATCGAGATCGTCGATTCGCGCATCGCGGATTGGAAGATCAATATCGTCGACACGGTGGCCGACAACGCCTCGGCGGGACTGTTCACGCTGGGCTGCGAGCCGAAGCTGCTGCGCAAGCTCGACTTGCGTCACTGCGGCATGGTGATCGAAAGCAAGGGCGAGCCGATCTGCGTCGGGGCGGGGGCGGCGGCGATGGGCAATCCCGTGGTGGCGATGCTGTGGCTGGCGCGCACGATGGCACGGGTCGGGCGTCCGTTGAAGGCGGGCGATGTGGTGATGTCGGGCTCGCTGGGTCCGATGACGCCGGTCGCCTGGGGTGATGTGGTCGAAGCGCGCATCTCCGGGCTGGGCTCGGTCCGCGCTGCCTTCGCGAAGGAGTGAGGAATACGCAACGATTGGATGTGAAGTGGAGCTGGTAGCGCAAAATTGATCGTCACTGCGAGCGTAGCGAAGCAATCCATCTGGAGGCTATGGATTGCTTCGTCGCTTCGCTTCTCGCAATGACGGGTCTCTTAGCGTCGGCCCATTCTACCAGAGGGAGTGAGACGGTAATGGCAGCTAAAGTGAAAGTCGCGATCCTGGGTTCTGGGAACATCGGCACGGACCTGATGATCAAGGTGATGCGCCATTCGAAGCATCTCGAGATGGGGGCCTTGGTGGGCATCGATCCCAACTCGGACGGGCTCGCGCGGGCCAGGCGCATGAACGTCGCCACGACCGACAAGGGCCTCGACGGTCTGGTGGCGATGCCCGAGTGGAAAGAGATCGGCATCGTGTTCGATGCCACCTCGGCGGGTGCCCACAAGCACAACTGGGCGGTCTGCCAGAAGCACGGCAAGCAGATGATCGACCTGACCCCGGCAGCGATCGGCCCGCACACGATCCCGGTGGTCAACATGGATGCCAATCTGAAGCAGCCCAACGTCAACATGGTGACCTGCGGCGGGCAGGCGACCATCCCGATCGTCCACGCGGTGCGCCGCGTCTCGACGGCTGTCCCCTATGCCGAGATCGTCGCCTCGATCTCCTCGAAGTCGGCCGGCCCCGGCACGCGGGCCAATATCGACGAGTTCACCGAGACCACGTCCCGGGCGATCGAATCGGTCGGCGGCGCCAAGCGCGGCAAGGCGATCATCATCCTGAACCCCGCCGAACCGCCGATGATCATGCGCGATACCGTGTTCGTCCTCAGCCAGGGCGCCGAGCCCGCCCAGATCGAGGAGTCGATCGGCAAGATGGTGGAAGAGGTGCGGGCCTATGTGCCGGGCTATCGCCTCAAGCAGAAGGTGCAGTTCGAGCGCCTTGGCCACAACAACCCGGTCCGCATCCCGGGCCTGGGCGAGTTCGAGGGCGTGCGCTCCTCGATCTTCCTCGAGGTCGAAGGCGCTGCCCATTACCTGCCGGCCTATGCCGGCAATCTCGACATCATGACCTCGGCGGCCCTGGCGACGGCCGACCGCTGGGTCGAGGCGAAAGGGAACTGAGATGGCTTATCCCGACCAGAAGCTCTATCTCTGCGACGTGACCCTGCGCGACGGCATGCATGCGCTCCGGCACCAATACGACCCCCAGGTCCTGATCAAGATCGCCCAGGCGCTCGATGCCGCGAATGTCGACGCGATCGAGATCAGCCATGGCGACGGGCTGGCGGGGTCCAGCTTCAACTACGGTTTTGGCAGCCACACCGATCTCAACTGGATCGAGACGGTATCGGGCGCGGTGAAGAACACCAAGGTGACGACCCTGCTGATCCCCGGGATCGGCACCAAGGAAGACCTCAAGGAGGCCTACCACGCCGGGGCCCGTAGCGTGCGGGTGGCCACCCATTGCACCGAGGCCGACATCTCCAAGCAGCACATCGAGACGGCGCGTTCCATCGGCATGGATACGGTGGGCTTCCTGATGATGGCCCATATGAGCCCGCCCGATAAGCTGGTCGAGCAGGCCAAGCTGATGGAATCTTACGGCGCCCAATGCGTCTATGTGACCGACTCGGCGGGCGCGCTGCTCCCCGATCAGGCGGCCGAGCGCGTGAAGCGCTTCCGCGGTGAGCTGAAGCCCGAGACGCAGATCGGCATCCATGCCCATCACAACCTCTCCTTCGGCGTGGCGAACTCGGTGGCCGCCGTGCAGAACGGCGCGATCCGTGTCGACGCCTCCCTGGCGGGCATGGGCGCGGGGGCGGGCAATGCGCCGCTCGAGATCGCGGTGGCCGTGTTCGACCGGCTGGGCTGGAACCATGGCTGCGACCTGTTCAAGCTGATGGACGCGGCCGACGACCTGGTCAGGCCGTTGCAGGACCGGCCGGTGCGGGTGGACCGGGAGAGCCTGTCGCTGGGCTATGCCGGGGTGTATTCGAGCTTCCTGCGCCACGCCGAGAACGCATCGAAGACCTACGGCATCGACACCCGCGAGATCCTGGTCGAGCTCGGCAGGCGCCGCATGGTCGGCGGCCAGGAGGACATGATCGTCGACGTCGCCCTCGATCTCGTGAAAGCCAAGAAAGCCGGCAAAGCCGCCGCAGGGAGAGCCTGAGCCATGAGCGATATCAACGCCCTCGCCCGCACGCTC
>CAZNZI010000523.1:0-5242 GCA_964577475.1 uncultured Rhodospirillaceae bacterium | reverse complement strand
TAGGCATTTGATGGACAACCTTCACGCCGAAATAGCCGAGCACCACCAGAAGATAAGCGAGCAGGACAACCCGCGCCGCCACCTGCCCCGGCATGCCCAATAACCGTCTGGCAATCAACAATAAAGCGATGATGACGAAGGCCAGAAGCACCATCATCGTCTTGTGGTTGGCGATCAGGAGGCTGCCGGTTTCGGCGCGCTCTAGAATCATGCCGCTGGCGACGCCGATCGCCAGGATAATTTCGGCCACGATCAATAGATTAGCCGATAGTCTGTCGCTTTCGGATGCGGCGGGTAGACGCACCGAGAGCCAGCCCCGACGCTTGGCTTTCAGGGCGCTCGCCTGAATATAGGACGCAAGCGAACCAACGGCGGCGACCGTCAGAAGCCCGAGGGTCAGAACAGCGACAGCGATATGGATCCCGAGCCAAGTCGCCGGCTTTTCGGAGGACGAAGCAGCCGGGACCGAACCAGAGGCCCAAGCGAGCGCCCCCAAGATAAAGAGGTAGGGCACCAGGATCGGTGCCAGCCGCCATGCTTGCCGATTGATGAGGGCCGTATCGGCGAACACGATCATCCCGGCTGCAACACAGACCCACAGCGTTGCCGAGAGCGAGGAATTCCAATCCTCGGGGATTTGCGCCGCGGCCCAGATGGTCGGGCCGGCAATGCCGATCAGGAGGGCGAGCCAGAACAGCCGGTCGCGCTCCGGTTCACGCCGTGCGGCAACGGCGATCGACGGCAACAGCGAGGCCAGAGCGAGAATCGAATAGATCGTGGTCGACACGGCGCGACTATAGCCGTGGTGCGGTTAAACCGCCATCTCGGCGCCCTGCCCGCGGTCACTTCGCGGCGATAAGAACGAGCGCTGTCACGACGCCACATACCGCGATGATCGCGGCCACCGGCAGCGGCGTGACGGCGTGGAGCGCACCGACGACCAAGGCAGAGACGGTGCCGATGCCGAACTGCAGCGCGCCCAACAGCGCCGATGCGGCACCCGCATGTTTCTGCTCACCAGCCATCGCCAGCGCGGTCGAATTGGGCGAGACCACGCCGAGGCCCGCGATGTAGAGGAACAGCGCGACGATCAAGGCGTACATCCCGCCCCATCCCGTAAAGGCGACGATCAGCATCGCAATACCGGCCAACGCTTGCAGCAGTGCGCCCCAGCGCAGGAGTGGTGCTGTTCCGAGGCGATGGATGAGGCGGTGATTGATCTGCGACGCCGCCATGATGCCGGCCGAGTTGATCGCGAACAGCCAGCCATAGTGCTGGGACGGCAGATGAAACCATTCGATGAAAACGAAGGGCGAGCCGGTGATATAGGCAAACAGTCCGCCATAGGCGAAAGCGCCCGACAGAACCGGCATGACGTAATGCCGCTTGAACAGAAGCTGCCCGTAGGTTTCGAGTGCGCTTCCCAAAGCCAGCGGCCGGTCAGGCGATGCCGGATAGCTTTCGGGCAGCCGGAAGGCGACCGATGCCAGCGACAGCGCGCCCGCGACCGCCAGCGCCCAGAAGATCGCCTGCCAACTGAACCAGAGCAGCAGATAGCTGCCGATCAGAGGCGCGACGATCGGCGCGATCACCATCACCAGCATGAGATTGGAGAAGACGCGCGCGCCCTCTTCCGGCGGAAACAGATCGCGCACCATGGCGCGCGAAACGACGGTGCCGGCGCAGGCGCCGATCGCCTCGACGAAACGCAACACGATCATCGCATCGACCGACGGGATGATCACACAGAGCGCCGAGGCCAGCGTGAAGAGGCCGATCCCCCAATAGAGCGGCGGCTTGCGACCGTAGCGGTCGGTGATCGGACCATAAACAAGCTGGCCCGCGGCAAAGCCGAGGAAGAAGGTCGCGACGGTCGACTGAACCTCGGACGCGGTGCCACCCAGGGCGCGCGTCACCTCGGGCAAGGCCGGGAGATACATGTCGGTGGCAAGCGGGGCGAAAGCGGCGAGAGAGCCCAGAATGAGAAGTAGTTCGATACGTCCCGTCTTGTTGGCGGTCTTGGCAGTCATCCGGGTTCCGATCCGCTCCACGAGGTGGCGACCTTCTATAGAGGCTGCGGACGACCGTGGAAACGGGATTCAACGGTAGCTTGGCAGGCCCCTTAGGCACAGCTAGGTTACCGTCCGATTTGACAGGGGTAGCGATGGCACGGTGCGTGGCATTGATCGTGGCGGCCGGGCGCGGGAGCCGAATGGGCGGCCCGATGCCGAAGCAATGGCTCGATCTGGCGGGCCATCCGGTGCTGCGCCACAGCCTCGAAACTTTCGCCGCTCACTCGTCGGTGAAGGCGGTGCGTGTGGTGATCCATCCCGACGACCGTGCGCTATTCGAACAGACCGCAAGCGGACTTGATATTGGCGCGCCCATCGCCGGCGGCGCGACGCGGCAGGATTCTGTGCGGCTCGGACTTGAAGCGATTGCTGCCGACAAGCCGGATCTGGTGCTGATCCATGACGGCGCCAGGCCCTTCGCGGATGCGGCGCTGATTGACCGCGTGATCACGGCGCTTTCCGTCCATCCCGGCGCAATTCCGGCGCAGCCCGTGCATGACACGCTGAAACGTGTCAACGGCACGGTGATCGAGACGACAGTGCCGCGCGCCGGACTGTGGCGCGCGCAAACGCCTCAGGGTTTCCGTTTTCCCGAAATCCTGGCCGCGCATCGCGCCGTCGCCGGACAGGAACTGACCGACGACGCGGCTGTGCTGGAACACGCGGGCCTCGCCGTCGCGATCGTTCCGGGCAGCGAAGAGAACATCAAGATCACCACCAATGAAGACATGGATCGAGCGGCGGAGCGGCTGATGAGTCACGGCGAAACGCGCGTCGGCACCGGTTTTGACGTGCATCACTTCGTGCCCGGCGATCATGTGATGATCGGCGGCGTGCGCGTACCCCATGATCGGGCCCTCGAAGGCCATTCCGATGCCGATGTGGCACTGCATGCGCTGACCGACGCGATCCTGGGCGCGATCGCGGCGGGCGATATCGGGCGGCACTTCCCGCCGTCCGACCCGCAATGGAAGGGGGCGGCCTCGTCGAAATTCCTGGCCCATGCGGCAGCGCTGGCTGCCAAGGCCGGGGCGGCCATCGTCCATGTGGACGTGACGGTGATCTGCGAGAAGCCGAAGATCTCGCTTCATGCGGCGGCGATGACGGCCTCAATTGCTTCGATCCTGGGCATCGAGGAGGGGCGCGTCAGCGTCAAGGGCACGACGACGGATAAGCTCGGTTTCACGGGGCGCGGCGAAGGGATCGCCGCTCAGGCCGTCGCAACCGTCAGGATGCCGGCTTCACCTCGGCGCTGATCCAGTCGAGATAGGGCTGGTGCCCGGCCGCGATCGGCCAGGCGACGATGCAGGGCACCTGGTACGGGTGCAGCGCTTTGATCCGCGCCATCAGCGGCGGAAGCTGCGCTTCGATCGTCTTGGCAATGAAGGCGACCTCCCCCTCCTCCATCACCTTGCCCTCCCAGCGATAGACCGACGTCATCGGCCCCAGGATATTCGCGCAGGCCGCCAGCCGCTCTTCGACAATCGCGCGCGAAATCTTGAGCGCGGTCTCGTGATCGGGTGCGGTTACGTATACGGAATGGTGGGTCATGGAACCCCCGAAAGTCAGGCGGTGACGATCTTGCCGTCCTGCAGGCGCATCACCCGGTCCATGCGGCGGGCAAGTTCGAGGTTGTGGGTCGCAATCAGTGCGGCCAAGCCGGAGCTGCGGGCCAGTTGGACCAACTCGTCGAACACGGTTTCGGCCGTATGGGGATCGAGATTGCCGGTTGGTTCGTCGGCCAGGAGTACGTTCGGCCTGTTGGCGAGCGCGCGGCAGATGGCGACGCGCTGCTGCTCGCCGCCCGAAAGCTGGCCTGGACGATGTGTTGCCCGTGGCTCGAGGCCGAGGCGGCCGAGCAGATCCTTGCCCCGCGCCGACGCCTCGCGCCGCGACTTGCCGGCGATCATCTGCGGCAGGACGACGTTCTCCAGTGCCGAGAACTCGGGCAGCAGATGGTGATACTGGTAGACGAAGCCCAGCGCCTTGCGGCGGATCGCGGTGCGACGATCGTCGGAGAGTTTGCCGCAGGCCTGGCCGCCGATCTTCACTTCGCCCTCGCCCGGATGTTCGAGCAGCCCGGCGATATGCAGCAGGGTCGATTTGCCGGCACCCGAGGGGGCGACCAGGGCGACAATCTCGCCCGGATTCACCACCAGATCGACCCCGTCCAGCACGCGCAACTCGCCACGGCCCTGCTTGAAGCCGCGGGTCACGCCGTCGAGGACCAGCGCCGCGTCACTCATAACGGAGCGCCTCCACCGGATCGAGCCGTGCCGCGCGCCAGGACGGATAGATCGTGGCCGCGAAGGATAGAACCAGCGCCATCACCACCACGGTGATCACATCGCCTGATTCGACCTTGGCCGGGAGCTGGCTCAGGAAATAGACCTCGGGGGAGAAGAGCTGCGTTCCGGTCAGGGATTGCAGGAACTCGCGGATGCTCTCGATGTTGAGGGCGAACAGCAGACCGAGGATCAGGCCGGCGCCCGTCCCAACGATGCCGATCGCGGCGCCGTCGAGGAAGAAGATGCGCATGATCATGCCGCGCGTAGCACCCATGGTTAGCAGGATGGCGACGTCGCGCCCCTTGTCCTTCACCAGCATGATCAGGCTCGAGATGATGTTGAAGGCCGCCACCAGGATGATCAGGGTCAGGATCAAGAACATCACGTTCCGCTCGACGATGATCGCATTGAAGTAACTGGCATTGGCGCGCTGCCAGTCATAGACGCGCAAGGTCCCTTTGGTCGCCTCGTTGATCGCCAGAGCCTCCCGGTCGACGTTGTCCGGGTCCTTCAGCATCACCTGCATTTCGGTGACCTTGTCCGGCACGTTGAAATAGACCTGTGCGGCCTCGAGCGGCATGAAGATGTAGCTCGAATCATATTCGTACATGCTGACATTGAAGGTCGCGACAATATGATATGCGCGCACGCGCGGCACCGTGCCGAAGGCCGTCGTGTTGCCTTTCGGGCTGATCAGTGTGATCGGGTCGCCCACCTTCAAGCCCAGCTTCTCGGCCAGCCGGTCGCCGACGATGACGGCGTCATCGCCGGTGAAGTTCTTCGGATCGCCCGATTTGATTCCGTTGCGGATGATATCCCGCGCCATCAGGTCGCTGCCGCGGACGCCGCGCACCAACGCACCTGAGGCGCCGCCGGCCGGCG
>CAZNZI010000522.1:0-2996 GCA_964577475.1 uncultured Rhodospirillaceae bacterium | reverse complement strand
GGCCGTATCGGCGCGGCGCGTAGGGCTGGCGGGAACGGGGTTTCGACCCATATAGTTGGGGCCATGAATGCCCCCCTGAACCTTCCGTTCTTCCATCCACGCCCGGCAGGACCGCGCGCCGAATTCAAACTGAAGTCCGATTATAAACCCGCGGGCGATCAGCCGCAGGCGATCGAGGCGCTGACCGAAGGCATCGTCGCCAACGAGCGCGACCAGGTTCTGCTCGGGGTCACCGGCTCGGGCAAGACCTTCACCATGGCCCATGTGATCGCTAATACCGGCCGTCCCGCCCTGGTTCTCGCGCCCAACAAGACGCTCGCCGCCCAGCTCTATGCCGAGATGAAGGGCTTCTTCCCCGACAACGCGGTCGAGTATTTCGTCTCCTACTACGACTACTACCAGCCCGAAGCCTATATCCCGCGCACGGACACCTACATCGAGAAGGACTCGATGGTGAACGAGCAGATCGACCGCATGCGCCATGCGGCGACACGCGCACTGCTGGAACGGCGCGATGTGATCATCGTGGCCTCGGTGTCGTGCATCTACGGCATCGGTGCGGTCGAGAACTATGCCGACATGACGATCGCGATCGCGGTCGGGCAGGAGGTCGATCAGCGCGAGCTGCTGAAGAAGCTGGTCGCGCTTCAATACATGCGCAACGACACCGCCTTCCAGCGCGGCAGTTTCCGGGTGCGCGGCGATAATATCGAAATATTCCCGGTCCACTACGAAGACCGCGCCTGGCGTGTGAGCCTGTTTGGCGACGAGGTCGAATCGATCTCGGAATTCGATCCGCTGACCGGCGAGCGAACTTGCGGGCTGCAGGACATCACTGTCTTCCCGTCGAGCCACTATGTGACGCCGCGGCCGACCATCACCGGCGCGATCAAGGGCATCAAGGACGAGTTGCGCCAGCGGCTCGAATGGTTCAACGCCAACGGCAAGCTGCTGGAAGCCCAGCGGTTGGACGAGCGCACGCGCTTCGATTTGGAGATGCTCGAGACGGTTGGACATTGCAAATCGATCGAGAACTATTCGCGCTACCTCACCGGCCGTGCGCCGGGCGAGCCGCCGCCGACCCTGTTCGAATATCTGCCGCAGGACGCGCTGGTCTTCATCGACGAATCGCATGTCACCGTGCCGCAGATCGGCGGCATGTTCCGCGGCGACTTTGCGCGCAAGAGCACGCTGGCCGAGTTCGGTTTCCGCCTGCCGTCCTGCGTCGACAACCGGCCGCTGAAGTTCGAGGAATGGGACACGATGCGCGGCCAGACCGTGTTCGTGTCGGCCACGCCGGGACCGTGGGAGATGGAGCGGAGCGGAGGTGTCTTCGTCGAGCAGGTGATCCGGCCCACAGGCCTAATCGATCCCGTCTGCATCATCCGCCCGACCGAGCACCAAGTCGACGATCTCCTGGCCGAAGTCCGTGCCGTCGCCGCCAAGGGCCAGCGCGCACTGGTGACCGTGCTGACCAAGCGCATGGCCGAGGACTTGACCGAATACCTGTTCGAACACGGTGTGCGCGTGCGCTACCTGCACTCCGACATCGAGACCTTGGAGCGCATCGAGATTATTCGCGATCTGCGGCTGGGCGTGTTCGATGTGCTGGTCGGCATCAACCTGCTGCGCGAAGGCCTCGATATCCCCGAATGCGCGCTGGTGGCGATCCTGGATGCCGACAAGGAAGGCTTCCTGCGCTCGAAGACCTCGCTGGTGCAGACGATCGGCCGTGCCGCGCGCAATGTCGACGGTCGGGTGATGCTCTATGCCGACACGATGACCGACTCGCTCAATTACGCGATCGGCGAGACCAATCGCCGGCGCGAGAAGCAGCAGGCCTATAACGCCGCCAACGGCATCACGCCGGAATCCGTCCGCCACCACATCAACGACGCGATCCAGAGCGTTTACGAACAGGATTATCTCCAGGTGGGCCTCGGCGAGTCGGAACAGGCGACGATGATCGGCCACAACGTCCAGACCTACATCGCCGAGCTGGAAAAGCGCATGAAGGCGGCGGCCGCCGATCTCGAATTCGAAGAAGCGGCGCGCCTGCGCGACGAATTGCGCCGCCTGGAAATGCGCGAGTTGGAAGTGCCTCTGGGCCGTCCGGCGCCCACCAATTTCAATTCGGCCGCCGGCATGGCATCCAGCGAAGCGCGTCAAAAGCCGCCGTCGCCCGCTCAAAAGAAGAACCGCGCCCGCGCCCGTCGCCGCTGACGTAAGCCTTCGTAAACTTGGGATAAGTCTGTAAGGCCGCTGAAAAACCTGTGGTTTTTCGGAGTGAAGGCCTTTGGCCGACATCTTCTGACACACACCGCAACGTCCCGGTATAGCGCAGTCGTTCTGTGGTAACGGCCCGCGCGTAACTTCTGCCTCACGGAACAACGAGCACACCGGCAGACCGAGGCGCCTCCTGAGACGGCGGCCCGGCACCGGACAGAGGAGTGAGAACCATGAGCCAATATGACCGAGACATGCTGGACCAGTTGGAACAGCTCGACATCGCCCTCGAAGACGACGTTCCCGCTGAATTCGGAGCCGGCAAGACCACCAGTGCCGCCGCGACCCGTTACTTCGTCGCCGACCATCACGCGACGCGGACGATCCACGAGATGAAGGACCTGATGCGTGCGACTGCCGATTTGCTGGAGATGGAAGCGGCCCGCCTGCGTCATGAACTCGAACTACTCGATATGACCGCCGATCACGCCACGTTGCACTGAGTACCGATACAGGACCGTTCGACAGAGCACCCCGCGGGTCCCCTCCCTCCCCAGAGCCCGCGGACTAACAGGGGAACGGGACTATTCTCCCTTCCCGTTCCCCTGTCCCCTTTCCAACTGCCGCCATTTCTCGACATTCTTGTTGTGCTGCGCCAGCGTCTTGGCGAAGGCGTGGCCGCCTGATCCGTCGGCGACGAAATACAAGTCGTCGCTCGCCATCGGGTGCAGGACGGCTTCCAGCGCCGCGCGCCCGGGATTGCAGATCGG
>CAZNZI010000521.1:0-7050 GCA_964577475.1 uncultured Rhodospirillaceae bacterium | reverse complement strand
CGTCTGTTCCGAACTCGACGATCGAATATGAGTCGACCCCGAGCTTGCGCGCAGTTTCGGTCTCGAATTGCCTACGTTGGCCCTCGCGGACAAGCGGCGCCCACATCAGTCGCACAACAGCGCTGTTGGTCCCCGCGCTCTCGGCAAAGCTCTGAAAAGCCTCCTGCGTCGGTCTGCCTTCGGAGGCGAGAAGATTCTTGATCTCTTCGACCGGCGTGATCGCCGAACCGATCTTGTCCTCGAAGTCACGCGCCCGCCATTCGGCGCGCAGTTCCAGAACATTGCGGACCCGCTCCTCATCGGCGCGCTGCGCTTCCAAAAAGACGAGGATCGAGCAGGCGAGACCGGTCACCAGAATGGCCATGGGTATGGCAGCACGCAGCAGTTGCGGCGACCCGAGGCCCCATGCGGCCGCCAGCCGCCGGATCACGGTTCCGTGCCCTCCGCGGCGGGCTTCGGCAAATCATAGAGATCGGCGATTTCGAACGGGTGAATGGCCGACGATTCGGCTTCGGGAATGATCGAGCCGGCGACGAAGTCGACGCCTGCCGATTGGACGGCGATCAGCATGCTTTTGCTGGTCAGGCCATGAATGTAGGTATGGCGTTGCGTCTTTTCCGCCTGATCCAGGAAGTCGTCGAGGGCTGGAATGATGCCGCGCTCATAGGGCGGCAACTCGCCGAGATCGATACCGATGGCGTGGATGGGCAGCTTGCCGAAGACGGATAAGTCGCGCCGCGCGATCCTCGTCCGGCAGACGATGGAGCGGCAGTAGGGGCGCAACTGCCTGATCCGGTCCTCGATGCGCGTCGGCATCAGATCTTCGGGTATGCCCGCCAGTTCGAATACGAGGAGGCGCCGCGACGCTTCGGAGATGGTCGATAGGTAGCTCAGGTATGGGGTGCGCAAACGCGCCTGGTCGAGATAGTTCCAGTAGATGGGAACAAAGACGAGCATCGGTTTCTGGGTAGCAACCAATGCTCCTGCGCGCTGCGCGGCATAATGGAGCACGGGAAGATCGAACCCGTCCACACTGCCTTCATTCGGAAAATGACGCGCGGCATTCGGCCCGCCGCCTTCGATCGGTTCGATAACGAAGCCGCCGACCACCTTCTTCTTGGCAAGCCAGGACGGAACGGTGCGGACACTGAAGCCTGGCGAAAAAAGCAGATCAGGTGACTCTGAAGCATCCGCGGATGGGCGCGCGGACTGATCCTGCGACGACGTCGCCATGACAGGCTCGAACCCCCCTTTCTTTCCGAAGCCACTCTGCTCCCCAGCAGTACGGCCACCGGTCGGTTGCCCCCAAAAACTTCTATTGTGCGTGTATTTACCTGAGATTATTCAATCACAGATTGTTTTGAAAGTGCAACCTTCGGAAGCCCGGCAGACCAAAATGATCGGCGGATAACGGCGGCCAGCGGAGTTTCGGAGATTTGTTAAGACGGTTTGCGCGGCGTGGAGGCAAGGGCGGCGCGGATTTGCGCGGCCAGCTCGGAGGGCTGGAATGGCTTCTGCAGCAGCCGGACCTGGAACTGGCCCTGTACGCGCTTCAAAGCGTCGTGCTCGTCGTTATAACCCGACATGAATACGACCTTGAGAGCCGGAAACCGGCCCATCGCCTTCTCGGCCAACTCGACCCCGTTCATGCCGAACGGCAGGACGATGTCGGTCAGCAGAAGCTTCGTGCGCGGGTTCTGATTGAGCAGGTCGAGCCCTGCGGCGGCATGGCTTGCTTGCAGCACCGCATAACCCATGCGCTGCAATTGACGGCGGGTGACGTCGAGCAGTTCCTCGTTGTCCTCGACGATCAGGATGGTTTCGCTCTGTCCGCGCGACACCACGGGCGCGGCGCTGACGGCCTCGGGCGCTGAAGACGTATCCTTGCGCGGCAGGAAGATGCGCACCGTGGTTCCGATGCCCAACTCGCTCTCGATCGCGACATGGCCGCCGGATTGCTTGACAAAGCCGTAGACCATGGAGAGGCCGAGGCCGCTGCCCTTGCCGACCTCCTTGGTGGTGAAAAAGGGTTCGAAGGCGCGGCGCACCGTTTCGGGACTCATGCCCGATCCCGCATCGGAAACCGCGAGTTCGACATAGTCGCCGGTTTCGACATCCAGGTGATGGACGACATAGTCGGTATCGATGATACGGTTGTGCGTCTCGATCGTCAGCACGCCGCCGTCGGGCGAGGCGTCGCGGCCGTTGAGAATGAGATTGAGCAGCGCGTTCTGCAACTGGCCCGCATCGGCTTCCGTCCGCCAAAGCGCAGGCTCCTTGGTGACGACGAGCCGATAGGTCTCGCCGAGCGCGCGGCGCAGCATCTCTTCCATGTCGGCGATCACGCTGTTGACGTCGAGCGCCACCGGGGTCAGCGCCTGCTGGCGGGAGAAGGCGAGCATGCTCTTGGTCAAGGTCGCGCCGCGGTCGACGGCCTTGATGCAGGAGCCGACCCAGTCGCGCAGCATCGCCGCATCGAGCGGCTTTTCGCCGGCCAGTTCGAGCTCTTCGTTGATCATCTGCAGCCGGCCCAGCAGGACGGCGAGCAGGTTGTTGAAGTCGTGGGCGACGCCGCCGGTCAACTGGCCGATCGCCTCCATCTTATGGGCTTGCGACAGCTGCTCCTCGAGATCGACCACCGCCTGCTGCGCGTCTTTCTGTTCGGTCACATCGAGATAGGTGGCGATCGCACGCATCGGCGTTCCATCGCGCCACTCGATCGGTTCGGCCTGGCGGCGGATCCAGCGGTGCTGGCCATTGGGCCGGACGATGCGGAATTCCGTGGCGCGCGGATAATCGCCGCGGGCCTCGCGCTCGCGATAGTGCCGTACGATGGCGCGGTCGTCGGCATGGACATAGTCCAGAAAGGGCTCGCCCAAGGGCGGTTTCAAGATTGGATCGCGGTCGAACAGGGCGAACAGGGCGTCGGACCACCTCGCCTCGTGCCGCGGCCAGTAGACGATCTCGGCGCTGCCGATCTTGCCCACGCGCTGCGACTGGGCCAGATGGTCGCGGCCACGGCGCATCTCCTCGGCCGTCCGGAGTTGAACCTCTTCGATCGCGCCGCGCACCGCCACCTCGCGTTCCAGCTCGCGCTGCTTGGCGACGCCGATCGACCAGATCTGCAAGGTCACGGCCGAGAAAAAGACCAAGAGCGCGATATTGCTGAACAGGCCGATGATCAGCAGCGTGTCGTCCGAAATGTCGAGGCCGGGCTTCCAGCCCGCGAGGTGAAATGCGGCATAGGCGGCCAGCAGGCCGAACTGGACGACCAGATTGACGTTGCGCCACCGCGGCCAGGGCGAGAGGTAGTAGAGCGCGGTTGCGACGGCGAGAACCATCCAGGGCAGCACGGGCGATGCGATGCCGCCATAGTCATGGGCAAACATCAGGACGACGATCGCGAAAAGCTGGGCGGAGAGCGCGCCCATGATATCGAGGCGGCCGGTCGCGCGCAGGCCGAAGGGCAACAGGACGAAACAGGCGGTCAGCGGCGCCTGCCACTGCAGATTGTCATGGGTGACCGGCGCCACCAGATAGACGCCGAGGATCAGCAGCAGCGCCGAGAGCGTGCCGGTGAAATGGGCGAGGACGAATACATGCAGCCGCTGCCGCTGCATGGCATCGGTGACGCTGTCGTGAATGAACCAGGCCAGGATGCGGCTGGTGGGTTTGCGCGGCATCCCCGCGGCTCCCGAGAGCGAAGCCGTGCCGGCCGGTGGTTCTGTGTGCAGGGAGGTATCGTTCATCGCGTCAACCCTGTCCACGACTGAGGCCCGTGCGTGGTCGAAGCCTCCGCGCCGCATCGATTGTACGGCTGCGCGCAGACCGATCCAAGCCTGTCGCTCGCGCCCGGATACCTTAGAAGACCACCAAAGAAAAAGGGCCCGACGGTTTCCCGCCGGGCCCCATCCCCATCAGGGACTATGACAAGCGCGCTTACTTCGGCGCGTAGGCGTATTTGCCGCCCTTGTACTCATAGACCAGGAAGCCGGGGGCGATGACGTCGCCCTTGGCGTCGAAGCCGATGGTGCCGAGCGTGGTGTTGAACTTATTGGCGCGCAGGGCCTCTTCGACCTTGGTGCCGTCGGTGCTCTTCGCCTTGGTCACCGCATCGGCCCAAGCCTGCAGCGCGGCATAGGCGTACAGCGTGTAGCCGGCCGGTTCGTACTTCTGGTCCTGGAACCACTTCACCAGCGCGGCGTTGGCCGGATCCTTGGTGGCATCAGGATTGAAGGTGAAGAGGGTGCCGTCACCGGCGGGGCCGGCGATCGCGTTGAACTCGGGGTCGTTGAGGGCATCGCCGCCGGCGACCGTGAGCTTCATGCCCTGTTCCTTCGCCTGACGGGCGATGAGAGCCGCTTCCGGGTGGTAGCCGCCGTAGAACAGCACATCGACCTTCGCCTGCTTCAGCTTGGTCACCAGCGCGCTGTAGTCCTTTTCGCCCTGGGTGATTTCGTCGTACAGGACTTCCTTCACGCCCTTCTTGTTCAGAGCGTCCTTGAAGGCGTCGGCCAGACCCTTCGAATAGGTCTGCTTGTCGTCGACGACGGCGACCACCTTGCCCTTGAAGTGGGCGACGATGTAGTCGGCCATGGTCGGGCCCTGCGCGTCGTCACGGCCGCATACGCGGAACACGTTCTTCAGGCCGCGCTCGGTGTATTGCGGGTTGGTCGAGGCCGGGGAGATTTCGACCACATTGGCTTCGCTGTAGACGCTCGAAGCCGGGATCGACGAACCGGAGCAGAAGTGGCCGATCACGACGGCGGCCTTCTTCGACACCAGATCGTTGGCAACGCTGACCGCCTGCTTGGGGTCGCAAGCGTCGTCGCCGATCTCGATCTTCAGCTTCTGGCCGAGCACGCCGCCCTTGGCATTGATGTCTTCGATCGCCTTCTCGCCGCCGCGCTTCAGCTGTTCGCCGAACGCCGCGATGCCGCCGGTCATCGGTCCCGCGAGACCGACAACGATGTCGGCTTTCGCCGCCGATCCGGTGGCAACGGCCAGCGCGGCCGCTCCCATAAGCAAGCTCGCCAGTCTATTCATATGCTTCTCCCCTATTAGGAGCATCCGGTCGCCGCCCCCAGGCGGGATCGCGAAGGCCCATCAACGAGTTGAAAGGTGATCCATAGTAGCAAGTCTTGGGCGGCCCGCAACTGGCCGTATTCCTTGCGCTTTCAAGCTTTTGCGCGCCAGCTCAGCAGGCCGGCGCGTTCATAGAGCCACGGATACTGCGAGACCATCTGGCGCGCCCGGGTGACCCGGAAGGCGAAGGCGATCGCGCCGAACAGCCAGATCGTGTCGATCACATAGCCGCTCAACAGGAACAGATCGCCCTTGAAGAGCGCGAAGACGACGAAACGGTCGCCGCAGCCCAACAGAAGGGCATAGGGGACGGCATGCCAGAACGGGCGCCATGTCGAAGCCAATGCCTGGCCGGTGGTGAAGGCGCAGCCGCCCATCAGGATGACGGTGATCGCGAGCGTCACGCCCCATTCGGTGCCGAAGACCGACGCCCAGCCGCTCATCGCTGGGCTCCCGTCGCCTGGCCCGCGGTCGGGCCCTTGGTTTCGATGTGATCGCCGCCGCCTTCGAGATAGGCGGTGCGCACGGCGGGGTCGGCCAGCAGTTCCTTGCCGCTGCCGCTCAAGGTGATGTGCCCTTGCACCATCACGTAGCCGCGATGGGCCAGCTTCAGCGCGTGGAAGGCGTTCTGCTCGACCAGGAACACCGTCACCTTCTGCTCGCGGTTGATCTCTTCGATGATCTTGAATATCTGCCGGACGATCAGCGGCGCGAGACCGAGCGACGGCTCGTCGAGCAGCAAGAGGCGCGGCCGGCTCATCAGCGCGCGGCCGATCGCCAGCATCTGCTGTTCGCCGCCCGACAGCGTGCCGCCGCGCTGCGTCAGCCGTTCCTTGAGCAGCGGGAAAAGGGTGAGAACGCGCTCGAGGTCCTGGTCGAAATGGGCCTTGTCGACCGTGACGGCGCCCATGTTCAGATTCTCGAAGACGGTCATGCGCGGGAAGATATGGCGGCCTTCCGGCGAGTGCGCGATGCCGCGGCGCACGATCTGATAAGTCGGCAGCTTGGTCAGGTCTTCGCCTTCGAATTCGATGCTGCCCTTGCTTGCGCGCGGCTTGCCGCACATCGTCATCAAGAGTGTCGTCTTGCCCGCGCCGTTGGCGCCGATCAGGGTGACGATCTCGCCCTCGGCGACATCGAGGTCGATGCCGCGCAGCGCCTGGATGCGCCCGTAACCGGATTCGAGGCTGCGGATCTTCAGCATCAATGCGCCTTCCGATCCTGCTCGACTTCGGCGGGCAGCGCCTCGTCTTCCTCGGCGCCGAGATAGGCGCGGATGACGCGGTCGTCGGTGCGCACCTGCTGGGGCGAGCCGTCGGCGATCATGGTCCCATGGTCGAGCACGACGATATGGTCGGAGATGTTCATCACCACGCTCATATCGTGTTCGATCAGCAGGATGCTGACGCCGGTGTCCTGGCGGACCTTCCGCAGCAGATCGTTGAGTTCGAGCGACTCGCGCGGGTTGAGGCCGGCGGCGGGCTCGTCGAGGCAGAGCAACGCGGGCCGCGTGCACATCGCGCGTGCGATCTCAAGGCGGCGCTGCGAACCGTAGGGCAGGGCGCTGGCGGCGACATCGGCCTGTTTGGTCAGGCCGATCCGGTCGAGCCAGCTCTTCGCCAGGTCGACGGCCTCTTTCTCGGCATGACGATAGCCGGAGAAACCGAGCATGCCGCCGACGGTGAATCCCGAGGCGCGCATCAGGCGGTTGTGCTGCGCGACGATCAGGTTCTCGAGCACGCTCATGCCGCCGAACAGGCGGATGTTCTGGAAGGTGCGCGCGACGCCTGCGTCCTTGGCGATGCGGAAGCCTTCCATGCGTTCGAGCAGGTAGGTCTTGCCGTCGCGTTCGAAGGACAGGCGGCCGGTGCGTGGCTTGTAGAAGCCCGTCAGGCAGTTGAACACCGTGGTCTTGCCGGCGCCGTTGGGGCCGATGATCGCGGTGATGTCGTTCCTGTAAACCGT
>CAZNZI010000520.1:0-4327 GCA_964577475.1 uncultured Rhodospirillaceae bacterium | reverse complement strand
GCGCAGGAATGGAACTACGATCGCAGCCTCGATTGGCACCTGCTGGCCGATTCGATGCATGAGGGCATCCGGCGCCTGGTGCGCGATCTCAACGGCGTCTATCGCAATTCGCCCGCGCTGCATGAGCTGGACTGCGACGGCGGCGGCTTCGAATGGGTGGTCGCCGACGACGATAACCAGAGCGTGCTGGCTTTCCTGCGCAAAGGGGAAAGGCCCGATGCCCGTGTACTGGTCGCCTGCAACTTCACGCCTGTGCCGCGCCCCGGGTACCGCATCGGTGTCCCGCTGCCCGGCCGCTGGGTCGAACGGATCAACTCTGACGCCTCTATCTATGGCGGCAGTGGCATGGGCAATGGCGGCGGCGTAACGGCTGAGCCGGTCAGCGCCCATGGCTATGCCCATTCGATTGCGCTCACCCTTCCCCCACTCGCAACCCTGATCCTCGAGCGCATCTCCGACTAGTTTTCGGCCTCAACAACAAGAAGGAGCCAACTCCGTGACAGTCCGCGTGTCGCCCGGCAAGCCCTTTCCCCTCGGAGCCGAATGGGACGGCGGGGGCGTCAACTTCGCGATCTTTTCCGCCAATGCCGAGAAAGTCGAGCTGTGCCTCTTCGATTCGAACGGCAAGAACGAGACCGACCGCATCCCTCTTCCCGAATGTGTCGACGAAGTCTGGTACGGCTATTTCCCCGACCTGCTTCCCGGCCAGCTCTACGGTTACCGCGTCTACGGCCCCTATGAGCCTGCGAAGGGCCACCGCTTCAATCCCCATAAGCTGCTGCTCGATCCTTATGCCAAATCGCTGCAAGGCCGGCTGATCTGGTCCGACGCGAATTTCGGCTACCGCGTGGGATCGGCCCGCGGCGACCTCTCCTTCGACCGGCGCGACAATGCCCGCGGCATGCCGAAATGCCAGGTGATCGACGGGGCCTTCACCTGGGGCAAGGACAAGCCGCCGGCGACGCCCTGGGATCAGACCGTGATCTACGAGCTGCATGTGCGCGGCTATACGATCCGCCATCCCGATATCCCGACCCCGTTGCGGGGCACTCTGGCGGGGCTCGGCTCACCGAAGATCACCGAATACCTGAAGGCGCTGGGCGTCACCGCCGTCGAGCTGTTGCCCGTGCACGCCTATCTCAACGACCGGCATCTGGTATCGAAGCAGCTCAGCAACTACTGGGGCTACAACACCATCTCGTTCTTTGCGCCCGAGCAGCGTTATCTCTCCGGCGGGTCGATCAACGAGTTCAAGACGATGGTGGCGCATTTCCACGCATCCAACATCGAGGTCATCCTCGACGTCGTCTACAACCACACTGGCGAAGGCAACCAGCTCGGCCCGACGCTGAGCTTCAGGGGTATCGACAACGCCTCCTACTACTACCTCGATCCCAACAACAAGCGCCATTACATGGACTTCACCGGGACCGGGAACAGTCTCAACCTGACCCATCCCCGTGTCCTCCAGCTTGTGCTCGACAGCCTGCGCTATTGGGTATCCGACATGCGGGTCGACGGATTCCGTTTCGATCTCGCCTCCACGCTGGGACGCGAGAAAAGCGGCTTCGACCAGGGCGGCAGCTTCCTCGACACGGTGCGCCAGGACCCGCTGCTCAACAGCGTGAAACTGATCGCCGAGCCTTGGGATGTCGGGCTGGGCGGCTATCAGCTCGGGAGTTTCGGACCCGGTTGGGCCGAGTGGAACGACCGCTACCGCGACACGGTGCGCCGATTCTGGCGCGGCGACGATGGCATGCTTCCCGATCTCGCCTCACGCCTCACGGGCTCGGCCGACATCTTCGATCATCGCCGCCGCCGGCCCTGGGCCAGCATGAATTACGTGGCGGTCCATGACGGCTTCACCTTGAGCGACCTGGTCTCCTACGAGCACAAGCACAACGAGGCCAACGCCGAAGACAACCGCGATGGCAGCGACAACAACCACAGCGCCAATTACGGTGCCGAAGGCACGACGGAGGATGCCGACATCCAGGCCCTGCGCCGCCGCCAGCGCTTCAACATGCTGGCCACCCTCTTCTTCTCCAATGGCACGCCGCTGTTGATGGCCGGCGACGAATTCGGCCATTCCCAGGACGGCAACAACAACGCCTATTGCCAGGACAACGAACTGACCTGGATCGACTGGGATGCCGCCGACAAGGAACAGGAAGCGATTGCTTTCACCCAACGTCTGATCGCCCTGCGCCACAATCACTTGGCCATCAGGGGGCCGCATTTCCTCCACGGCAAGCCCGGCCCGGACGGGATCAAGGACATCTCCTGGTGGGCGCCGGGCGGCCGCGAAATGTCGCAGGACGATTGGAAAAACGGGATCGCCCGCTGCGTCGGCGTCCTGCTCAACGACGGCATTCCCGATATCCGCCGCCAGAACGGCAACGGAAGCGCCCGCGATAGCGGAAACGGCAAGGACACGCCCCACGACGTCCTGCTGCTTCTGCTCAACGCTTCCACCGACACCGTGCCCTTTCGTCTCCCAGCCTTTCCAGGGGCCAAGCAATGGATCACCGAAATCGATACGGCCTCGCCAGAACCCAATTCACCGGCCAACCACGCATGCGAGACCGAACTGCCGCTCGCCGGGCGGTCTCTGTGTTTGCTCCGCCTCGAAATGCCCGCATCGCCCAAACCGCAATGACCGATCGCTTCCGTTTCGACTTCCCCTTCGGCGCACAGATTGAAGGGGATGGTGGTGTTCGCTTCAGGCTCTGGGCCCCCTCGGAACGGCACATCGCCGTCGTCATCGAGGGCGAGAGCGATCCTTTGTCCATGACGGCCTTGCCGGGTGGCTGGCATGAACTGGTGACCACCCGGGCGAAGGCTGGGACGCTATACCGCTACCGCCTCGAAGACGGGTTCCTGGTGCCGGATCCGGCTTCACGCTTCCAGCCCCAGGACGTACACGGCCCCAGCGAGGTGATCGATCCACTTGCCTATGAGTGGCAATACCCCGACTGGCGCGGCCGAAAATGGGAAGAGACGATTCTCTACGAAACCCATATCGGCTGTTTCAGCCGCGAGGCCAATTACGACGGCGTCCGGCGCCGCCTCGACTACCTGGCCCATCTCGGTGTGACGGCAATCGAGCTGATGCCCTTGGCCGACTTCGTGGGCCAGCGTAATTGGGGCTATGACGGCGTCCTGCCCTTCGCACCCGATTCGACCTACGGCACGCCCGCCGAATTGAAGCAGTTGGTTGACGAGGCCCATGCGCGCGGCCTGATGGTCTTCCTCGATGTCGTCTACAACCACTTCGGTCCCGCCGGGAACTATCTCGGCCGCTACGCCAAGAGCTTCTTCAACGAGACGCACCATACCCCTTGGGGTGCCGGCATCGGATTCGACGGGCCGGGCAGCCAACCGGTCCGCAGTTTCTTCATCGCCAATGCGCTTTACTGGATCGAGGAGTACCGGTTCGACGGGCTGCGCTTCGATGCCGTCCATGCGATCATGGATGACAGCCCGCGGCATATTCTCGCCGATATCGCCCAGCAGGTCCGCGAACGGATCGGCACCCGCCGCGAGATTCACCTGGTGCTGGAGAACGACGCCAACCAGGCGCGCTATCTCGAACGGACATCGGATGGCCGGCCCAGGTTCTACGATGCACAGTGGGACGACGACTTTCATCACGCCGCCCATGTCATCACCACCGGCGAAACCCAAGGCTATTACGGTGATTACCGCCAGGACCCGGCGGCCGATCTGTGCCGGGCGCTGACCGAGGGCTTCGTCTATCAGGGCCAGAAATCGGAGCATCGCGGCGGCGTCGAGCGCGGCGAGGCCAGCCTCCATCTGACACCCGCGGCCTTCGTCAATTTCCTCCAGAACCACGATCAGATCGGCAACCGCGCCATGGGCGAACGGCTCGACCGGCTGATCGGCGAGGATGCCGGTCGCGCCCTGCTCGCCATCCTGCTGCTGTCGCCGCAGATCCCGCTGCTCTTCATGGGTGAGGAATGGGCCTCAAAACGCCCCTTCCTGTTCTTCTGCGATTTCGAAGGCGAATTGGCCGATGCGGTACGCGAAGGGCGCCGCCGTGAGTTCCGCCACTTCCCGAAATTCCAGGACCCGGAGGCCCGGGCCCATATCCCCGACCCCAATGCGAAAACGACCTTCACGGCCTCCCAGTTGGATTGGTGGGTCCGCTTCGGTTCGCGTGGGCGGCGACGGCTGGAGCTGGTGCGTGAGCTGATCAGCATCCGCCAGCGGGTGATCGTGCCCCTGCTCGGCCAGATGCCGGCCGGCGGCGTCTGCGAGACGACCGACAACCGCGCGCTCAAGCTGCGCTGGCCGACCCGCGACG